>JBAVNO010000176.1:0-13160 GCA_049691095.1 Alphaproteobacteria bacterium
GGAGCCTTCCTCCATGTTGCCGTCGCAGGTGCCCAAATAGCGCAGGATCGAGCGCAGCTTGCGAAGATAGGCGCCGGCCTCCTCGGCCGCGCGCATGTCGGGCTCGGACACGATCTCCATCAGCGCGATCCCGCAGCGATTCAAATCGATGTAGGAGAGCGACGGATGCTGGTCGTGGAGGCTTTTCCCCGCGTCCTGCTCCAGATGGAGGCGCGTGATCCCCACCTCGCGCGAAGAGCCGTCGGGAAGATCGAGCAGGATCTTCCCCTTGCCCACGATCGGCTGGGTGAACTGGGAGATCTGATAGCCGGCGGGCAGGTCGGCGTAGAAATAATTCTTGCGGTCGAACACCGAGGTCAGGTTGATCTCGGCCTTGAGACCTAAGCCGGTGCGCACCGCCTGCTCGACGCAGACCTGGTTGATGACCGGCAGCATGCCCGGCATCGCGGCGTCGACGAACGACACCTGCGTGTTGGGCTCGGCGCCGAAATCGGTGGCCGCGCCCGAAAAGAGCTTCGCCTTCGAGATCACCTGGGCGTGGACCTCGAGCCCGATCACCATTTCCCAATCGCCGGTCTCGCCCTCGAGGAGAGTCATGCCGCGCCTCCCGAAACCGCCGGGCGATGCTTGAACCCGGCCGCCTGCTCCACCACGCCGGCGACCCTCAGCACCGTTTCCTCGTCGAACGCGCGGCCGATGAGCTGCAAACCCAGCGGCAGCCCGTCGCCGGACAAGCCCGCCGGGAGCGACATCGCCGGCAGGCCGGCCAGACTCGCGGGCACCGTGAACACGTCGTTCAGGTACATGGCGATGGGGTCGTCCATCTTCTCGCCGATGGCGAACGCGGGCGTGGGCGCGGTCGGCGCCAGGATCACGTCCACGTTCTCGAACGCCTGCTTGAAGTCGCGGGCGATCAGCGTGCGCACCCTTTGCGCCTTGCGGTAATAGGCGTCGTAATACCCGGCCGAAAGCACATAGGTGCCGATCAGGATGCGCCGGCGCACTTCCGCTCCGAACCCGGCGGCGCGCGTGTTCTCGTACATCTCGTTCAGGTTGCCGCCCTCGACGCGAAGGCCGAACCGCACGCCGTCGTAGCGCGCAAGATTGGAGGACGCCTCGGCGGGCGCGATGATGTAATAGACGGGGAGCGCGTATTTGGTGTGGGGCAGCGACACCTCGACGGTTTCCGCTCCCGCCGCGCGCAGCCAGTCCATGCCCTTGTCCCACAGCGCCGCGATCTCCGCGGCCATGCCGTCCATGCGGTATTCGCGCGGCACGCCGACCTTGAGGCCCCGGATGTCGCCGGTCAGCGCCGCCTCGAAATCGGGGACCGGGCGCGGCGCCGAGGTGGAATCCTTGGGGTCGTGGCCGGCCATGGCCCGCAGCATGATGGCGCAGTCCTTGACCGTGCGCGTCATCGGCCCGGCCTGATCGAGCGACGAGGCGAAGGCGACGATGCCCCACCGCGAGCAGCGCCCGTAGGTCGGCTTGATACCGGTGATCCCGCAGAACGCCGCCGGCTGGCGGATCGAGCCGCCCGTGTCGGTCCCGGTCGCGCCCATGGATATGCGCGCCGCCACGGCCGAGGCCGAGCCGCCGGAAGATCCCCCGGGCACCAGGGGGCGGTTGTCGCCGCGGCGCCGCCAGGGATTTTCCACCGGCCCGTAATGGCTGGTGACGTTGGACGAGCCCATGGCGAACTCGTCCAAGTTCGCCTTGCCCAGCATCACCGCCCCGGCCTTCCACAGGTTCGCCGACACGGTCGATTCGTAGCGCGGCTTGAACCCGCCCAGGATGTGGGAGCCCGCGGTCGTCATCACGCCCTTGGTGCAGAAGAGATCCTTCATCGCGATCGGGATGCCTTCCATCAGGCCGGCCTTGCCCGACGCGAGCCTGGCATCCGAGTCCTTGGCCTGCGCGAGGGCCAGCTCCGGCGTCTCGGTGATGAAGGCATTGAGGGCGCGCGCGCCCGCGACGGCCGCGATGTGCGCCTCGGCCAGCTCGCGCGCGGAAAATTCGCGCTTGGACAGTCCGTCCCTTGCCTCGGCAATCGTAAGGTCGGTCAGCGCCGTCATCCGGGCACACCCGCGGTCTTGCCCGCCAATGCGCGTGCCGCGTCCCGACTCATTCCACGACCTTGGGCACGGTGAAAAATCCGTGCGCGGCGTTGGGCGCATTGGCCAGGATGTCGTCCGCGTAGTTGCCGTCGGTGACCTCGTCGGCCCTGCGCGGCAAGGTCATCTCCACCACGCTCGCCATCGGCGGCACGTCGGCGGCGTCCACCTCGTTCAACTGCTCGATCCACATCAGGATGCGGCTCAGTTCGCCGGCCATGCGCTCCTGGTCGTCGTCGGGAACCTTGATGCGCGCGAGCGCGGCGATATGCGCCACTGTGGCTTTATCGACCGACATGATGTTAAGTGACTCCGAAAATCGCGGCCCCGGCGCGGGGCCGGACAGGCCAAGACCCGCTAGGCTCCTCGGGGGCTCCTCGGGGGCTCCTCGGGGCGGGGCGAAAATTAACACCCGTCATGGCGATCCGCAACCCTACCGACCTCAAGCGTATGTTGAAGCGCGGCCAGCGGATTCTGGGCCTCGACGTGGGGACGAAGACCATCGGACTCGCCATCTCCGACGCCTCGCTCACGGTCGCCTCGCCCGTGGAGACGCTGGCGCGCACCAAGTTCACGCAAGATCGTGAACGCATCGCCCGCATCATCGCGGAACGCGACGTGGGCGCGCTCGTGATCGGACTGCCGGTGAGCATGAGTGGCGCCGAAGGCCCCCGCTGCCAGTCGGTGCGCCAGTTCGCCCACAATCTGCTGGAGCAGATCGACATCGACATCGCGTTCTGGGACGAGCGGCTGTCCACCGCCGCGGTCGAGCGCACATTGCTGGAGGCCGACGTGTCGCGCCGCCGCCGCGCCCGGGTCATCGACAAGATGGCCGCCGCCTACATCCTCCAAGGCGCCCTGGACCGCATGGCCCAGGAAGCGCCCCCGTAATGCGCCCCCATGACAAGGCCCATGACATGTCCCCGTGACCCATTCGCCCGTGACCCATTCGCCGGCCCTGGCCCCGTGACGGCTTGGCGATGAGGACCCTTTGATGGTGTCTCCCCTGATGATGCCTCGGCCATGATCCCGGTTGCGGCGGCCCTGGCCCCGGTTTTTGCCCTGATCGTGATCGGCTTCGGATTGCGGCGGACCGGCTTCCTCGGCCCCTCCTTCTGGGAGCAGGCGGACCTCCTCACTTATTATGTCCTCTTCCCCAGCCTCTTGCTGCACAGCCTCGCCACCGCGGCGCTGACCGGGCTCAACCCCGGCGGCATGGCGCTGGCCCTGGCGGTCGCCACCCTGCTGGTGGCCGCGGTCCTGATCTTCGCCCGCCGCGGGCTTGCCCTCGAGGGCCCTTCCTTCACCTCCGTGTTCCAGGGCGCGATCCGGCCCAACACCTATATCGGCCTGGCCGCGGCCGGTGCGCTGTTCGGAGCCGACGGCCTGGCGCTGGCGGCGGTCGCCGTCGCGGCGACCGTGCCGCTCGTCAACGTTCTCTCGGTGATCGCGCTGGCGGTTTACGCCAATGGACGCGAGACGGGCGCTGCCTCCGCACTTCGCATCGGGCGGGACGTGGTCCTGGCGGTGGCGCGCAACCCGCTGGTGCTGGCCTGCCTGGCCGGGATCCTGTTGAACTGGCGGGGCGTGGGCGTCCCCTATGCCGGCCCGGTCATCGAGGTGCTGGGCCGCGCGGCGCTTCCCATGGGCCTGTTGTCGGTGGGCGCCGGGCTCGACGGGACGGGCCTTCGCGGCAGCGTGATTCCAATGTCGGTTTCGGCAGGCGCCAAGTTGATCCTGCTGCCCCTTCTGGCCGCCCTGCTGGTGGCCGTGACCGGCACCGGCGGGCTTGCCGCCGCGGTCACGGTCCTGTTCGCCGCGCTTCCCACATCGGCGACCTCTTACGTGATGGCGCGCCGGATGGGGGGCGATCACGGCCTCATGGCCGGCATCATCACCTGCGAGATCATCCTGGCGGCGGCGGCGATTCCGGCGGCGCTGACGCTGTTGGGCCCGGCGCCCCCGTGACGGCCCGGCTATTGCGGGGGCCTCGGCGCTCCTTTATAAACCGCGTGTCCCGCTCGACGGATCGCTGTAGCCATGGCCTCGCCGCTCAACGGTGTACGCGTTTTCGACATGACGCGGGTGCTCGCCGGGCCCACGGCGACCCAGGTCTTGGGCGATCTCGGCGCCGACATCATCAAGATCGAGAGGCCCGGCTCGGGCGATGACTCGCGTGGACTCGGGCCGCCGTACCTCGCGGATGCCGAGGGCGGCCAGACCAGCGAAAGCGCCTATTTCCTCAGCGCCAACCGCAACAAGCGCTCGCTCACGCTCAATCTCACCAGCCCCGACGGCCAGGACATCGCGCGCCGCCTGATCGGTCAGTGCGACGTCGTGATCGAGAACTTCCGCACCGGAAACCTCGCCCAGTACGGCCTCGCCTACGACCAGATCAAGCCGCTCTTCCCCCGCCTCGTCTATTGCTCCATCACCGGGTTCGGCCAGACCGGGCCCTATGCCAAGCGCGCCGGCTACGACTATCTGGTGCAGGGCATGGGCGGAATCATGAGCGTCACCGGCGAGCCCGACGGCCCGCCCGAGAAGGTGGGCGTGGGCATCGCCGACATCATGACCGGCATGTACGCCGTGGTGGCGATCCTGGCCGCGCTGCGGCACCGGGACGCCACCGGCGAGGGCCAGTACATCGACATGGCGCTGCTCGACTCCCAGGTGGCGTGGCTGAGCTATGTGGGCCAGAACTATCTCACCTCGGGCGAGGTGCCGCGTCGCTGCGGCAACCACCATCCCAACATCATGCCCTATCAGGTGTTCGGCGCCGCCGACGGGCTGATGATCCTCGCCGTCGGCAACGACGCCCAGTTCGAGCGCTTCTGCACCTTCGCCGGAAAACGCGAACTCGCCCGCGACCCGCGCTATGCCACCAACGCCGCGCGGCTCGGCAACCGCGACACCCTGACGCCGATCATCGCCGATTTGATCGCCGCCCATCCGATCCGCCATTGGGTCGACGGCCTGGCGAAGGTGAACGTCCCCTGCGGCCCCATCAACACGGTCGATCAGGTCTTCGCCGAGCCCCAGGTCAAGGCGAGGGAAATGGAGATCGAGATGCCCCATCCCCTGACCGGCCCCGATCTTGTTCACCTGATCGCGAGCCCGATCCGGATGTCGGAGTCGCCGGTCTCGTACCGCCTTCCGCCTCCGCTCCTGGGCCAGCAGACCGACGAGGTCTTGAGCGGGCTGTTGGGAATGAGCGCCGACGAGCTCGCCGGCCTGCGCCGGCGCGGCGTGATCTAGGCCCATCCGGCCGGGTTCGTTAACGGCGGCCCAAGGGGGCGCAAGCTGGTGGGCCAAACCGGCGGCCCGATCCCGGAACGCCCGCCCACCCGCCGTTCTTGCCCAACCCGGGGGCCCCGCGTATGATGCGCCTTTAATGACCCCGCCCCGCGACAATGTCGGATTCCCCCACCGCCACCTGTTGGGAATCGAGGGGCTTTCCCCGGACGAGATCACGCTCCTCCTCGATCTCGCCGAATCCTACGTCGAGCAGAACCGCCGCACCGACAAGAAGCTGAGCTCGCTGCGCGGCCGCACGCTCATCAATCTCTTCTTCGAAAGCTCGACCCGCACCCGGACCTCGTTCGAGCTCGCCGGAAAGCGTCTGGGCGCCGACGTCATCAACATGGCGGTGGCCGTGAGCTCGATCAAGAAAGGCGAGACTCTGATCGACACGGCGATGACGCTGAACGCCATGCATCCCGACGTGCTGGTCGTGCGCCATCCCGAATCGGGCGCCGTCTCGCTGCTGTCCGAGAAGGTCAACTGCGTCGTCATCAACGCCGGCGACGGCAGCCACGAGCACCCGACCCAGGCGCTCCTCGACGCGCTCACCATCAGGCGGCGCAGGGGCCGGCTCGGCGGCCTGATCGTCGCGATCTGCGGCGACATCCTGCACTCGCGCGTGGCGCGCTCGAACATCCATCTCCTCAACATCATGGGCGCCCGTGTCCGGGTGGTGGCGCCGCCAACGCTTTTGCCCGCCGGCGTCGAGCGCCTGGGCGTCGAGGTCTTCCACGACATGAGCAGCGGGCTACGCGACTGCGACATCGTCATGATGCTGCGCCTCCAGGTCGAGCGCATGCGGGGCAGCTTCGTTCCCTCGGTGCGGGAGTATTTCCATTTCTACGGACTCGACTACGCCAAGCTCGCGGTCGCCAAGCCCGACGCGCTCATCATGCACCCCGGTCCCATGAACCGCGGCGTCGAGATCGACAGCGAGCTCGCCGACGACATCGACCGCAGCGTGATCCGCGAACAGGTCGAGATGGGCGTCGCGGTGCGGATGGCGTGCCTCGACGTGTTGACCCGCGTGCTGCCCGGGACCGGAGGGCCGCGGCCATGACCGCGCGCACCCGACGCAACCAACCCGCAAACGGGGGCGTGCGCGTGGCCTATGTCAACGCGCGCCTGCTCGATCCCGCGAGCGGGCTCGATGTCAAAGGCGCGTTGCTCGCGGACGGCGACATCATCGCCGACCTCGGGCCCGACCTGTTCACGGGGGGCGTGCCGGACGGGATCGAGGTTGTCGATTGCATGGGCCATTGCCTTGCGCCCGGCCTCGTCGACATGCGCGTGCAGCTGCGCGAGCCGGGTCAGGAACACAAGGAGTCGCTGGCGACCGCCAGTGTCGCGGCGGCGGCGGGTGGCGTCACCACCATGGTCTGTCTTCCCAATACCAACCCGGTGCTGGACGAGGTGTCGCTGATCGAATTCATTTTGCGCCGGGGCAGCGGACTCGGGATCGTCAACATCTATCCCTACGGCGCGCTGACCAAGGGATTCAACGGCAAGGACCTGACCGAGATCGGTCTTCTGGCCGCGGCCGGTGCCGTTGGCTTCACCGACGCGACCCACACGGTCGCGGACGCCGTGGTGATGCGCCGTGCCTTGAGCTACGGCAGCGCCTTCGACGTTCCCATCATCCAGCACGCGGAAGAACCGGAGCTTGCCGCCGACGGCGCCATGAACGAAGGGGAGCTCGCCACGCGCCTCGGCCTGACCGGCATTCCGGCGGCCGCGGAAGTGATCATGATCGACCGCGACCTGCGCCTGGTGGAGCTCACGGGCGGACGCTATCACGCCGCGCATGTCTCGACCGCGGCGTCGGTCGAGGCCATAAGGCGCGCCAAGGACCGCGGGCTCGCCGTCACCTGCGATACCGCGCCCCATTACTTCGCCCTCAACGAGCTCGCGGTGGGCGACTACCGCACCTTCGCGAAGGTGTCGCCGCCGCTGCGCTCGGAAGAGGATCGGCAGGCGATCGCCGACGGTCTTGCCGACGGCGCCATCGACGCCGTCGCCAGCGACCATTCGCCCCATGACCAGGACAGCAAGCGCCTGCCCTTCGCCCAGGCGGAGTTCGGCATCATCGGGCTCGAGACCCTGCTGCCGCTCTCCCTCGAGCTCTATCACAATGGCCACATGCCGCTCGCCGATGTCATCGGCGCCCTCACCTTCCGGCCCGCGGACATCCTCCGCCTTCCGGCCGGCCGCCTGAAGCGCGGCGCCAAGGCCGACTTGGTGCTGATCGACCTCGACGTGCCGTGGCGGATCGACGTCGCCGCCTTCGGCAGCAAGTCGAAGAACTCGCCCTTCGACGGCCGGCCCGCCCAGGGACGCGCGATCCGCACCGTGGCCGCCGGCCGCACCGTGTTCGAGCTTTCGACGTGACCGGTGCGCCCGGGGTTGCCGCTCTCTGGCAGTACGCGGCCGCGCTCGTCGCCGGCTACGCGCTGGGATCGATCCCGTTCGGGTGGATCGTCACCCGGCTCGCGGGCCTCGGCGATATCCGCGCCATCGGTTCGGGAAACATCGGCGCCACCAATGTGCTGCGCACCGGAAGGAAGGGGCTGGCGGCCCTGACCCTGGCGCTGGACGGGGCAAAGGGCGCCGCGGCCGTCTTGCTCGCCGCACACCTTGCGCCGGCAACCGCCATGGCGGCTGGGCTCGGCGCCTTGCTCGGCCACATGTTCCCGGTGTGGCTCGGCTTCAAGGGCGGCAAAGGCGTGGCGACCGCGCTCGGCGTGCTGGCGGCGCTGGCATGGCCGGTGGCCGCGGTCGCGGTTGGCGTATGGCTGATCGTGGCGCTCGGTTTCCGTTACTCGTCGCTCGGCGCGCTTGCCGCCATCGTGGCGTCGCCGTTTGCGGCCTGGGCGCTGGCCTGCTGGCAGTTGGCGCTGTTCGTCGCGGTCGTCGGCCTGCTGGTGGCGGCCAGACACCGCGCCAACATCGTGCGGCTCATCGCGGGAACGGAGCCGCGAATCGGCGAGCGTGCGTGATGGCCGGGCCGCGCTCCGCCGACGAGCGGCTGTCGTGGCTGCGGCTGATCCGCAGCGAGAACGTGGGGCCGGCCACGTTCTTCCAACTCCTGGACCGCTTCGGCTCCGCCTCGGCCGGGCTCAAGGCGTTGCCGGAACTGGCCGCGCGAGGCGGCCGCATCCGGCCGCTCAAGATCTGTCCCAAAGCCGAGGCCGAGCGCGAGGCCGAAGAGCTGGCGCGGCTCGGCGGGCGGCTGGTGTGCTGGGGAGAGCCCGAGTATCCGGAGCCGCTGGCGGCCATTCCCGATGCGCCGCCGGTCCTGGCCGTGATCGGTCATCCCCATCTTCTCGCGCGCCCCATAGTCGCGGTGGTGGGCGCGCGCAATGCCTCGGCCAGCGGCCGCCGGTTCGCCCGCCAGATCGCGGCCGAACTGGGCCAGGCGGGTTTCGTCGTCGCCTCGGGGCTCGCGCGCGGGATCGATTCCGCGGCCCACGAAGGGGCACTCGCGACCGGAACCGTCGCCGTGCTGGGCGGCGGGGTCGACGTCGTCTATCCGCCCGAGAACGGCGCGCTGCACGCGCGCATCGCGGGCGAAGGATCGCTGCTGTCCGAGGTCAGGCTCGGCACCATTCCCCGGGCGCTGCATTTCCCGCGCCGCAACCGGATCATTTCGGGCCTCTCCAGGGGCGTTCTGGTGGTGGAGGCGGCGCAGAGATCCGGGTCGCTCATCACCGCACGCCTTGCCGGCGAACAGGGACGCGAGGTGTTCGCCGTGCCCGGCTCGCCGCTCGATCCCCGCTGCCGCGGCACCAACGACCTGATCCGCAACGGAGCCGTCCTGACCGAATCCGCGCAGGACGTCATCGGCGCGCTGAGCGCCGTTCTGGCGCCGCGCATTTCCGAGCCGCGCGGTTCCCGCGGCTACGCCGTGCCGCCTTCCGGTCCGCCCCAATCCGAAGTCGACAGACACCGCGACCGCGTGACCGAAAGCCTGGGCCCGACACCGGTCCTGGTTGACGAAATCGTCCGTGAATGCCAATTGTCTTCCGCAACCGTGTCCACGATCCTTCTCGAACTCGAGCTGGCCGGGCGCTTGGAACGGCACCCGGGCAATAGGGTTTCGTTAACACAAGCGAGCGATATCTGAGCCTTATCCGGCCGTAACAGTGCGGATCGCGGTCGTCGTAACCCCCCGAACGGGAGACCATTTTTGAAGAGCGTCGTCGTCGTCGAATCGCCTGCCAAGGCCAAGACGATCAACAAATACCTGGGCGATGCGTACCAGGTCCTGGCGAGCTATGGCCATGTCCGCGACCTGCCGTCGAAGGACGGGTCGGTGCAGCCGGATCAAGACTTCGCGATGACCTGGGAGATGGACCCCAAGGCCGAAAGCAAGATCGCGGAGATCGCCAAGGCCCTGAAGGGCGCCGACCGGCTTTATCTCGCGACCGACCCCGACCGCGAGGGCGAGGCGATCTCGTGGCATGTGCGCGAGGTGTTGAACAACCGGCACGCGCTCGAGAACATCGAGGTCGCGCGCGTGGTCTTCAACGAGGTGACCAAGGACGCCGTGCTCGAAGCGATGCAGAGCCCGCGGCCCATCAACAAGGAACTGGTCGAGGCCTATCTCGCCCGCCGCGCGCTCGATTATCTGGTCGGCTTCACCTTGTCGCCGGTGCTGTGGCGCAAGCTGCCGGGCTCGCGCTCGGCGGGGCGCGTGCAGTCGGTCGCGCTGCGGCTCGTGTGCGAGCGCGAGGGGGAGATCGAGGCCTTTCGCCCGCGCGAATATTGGACCGTCGACGTCGATTTGCGGACCGCCGCCGGGGCGCCGTTCACGGCGCATCTCAGCCGCCTCGACGGCGACAGGCTCGACAAGTTCGCGTTGCCCGACCGCGCCGCCGCCGACGCCGCGACGGCCCGCATCGAGCCCCAGGCATTCTCCGTCGCCACCATCGAGCGCAAGCGGACGCGGCGCAATCCCTATCCGCCGTTCACGACTTCGACCTTGCAGCAGGAAGCCTCGCGCAAGCTGGGCTTCAGCGCCTCCCACACCATGCGCGTGGCGCAGCGCTTGTACGAAGGCGTGGACATCGGCGGCGAGGCGGTCGGCCTCATCACCTATATGCGGACCGACAGCGTGAACCTTTCGCAGGAGGCGTTGACGGGCTGCCGGGCGCTGATCGCGCGCGATTTCGGACCGACCTATCTTCCCTCGGCCCCGCGCCACTACAAGACCACGTCCCGCAACGCCCAGGAGGCCCACGAGGCGATCCGCCCCACCGACCTCGCGCGGCTGCCCCAGGACGTGGCCCGCCGTCTCGACCGCGACCACCTCAGGCTCTACGAGCTGATCTGGAAACGCACGCTGGCCTGCCAGATGCATGCGGCCGAGCTGGAGCAGCTCGGCATCGACGTCGCGAGCGCCGACGGCGCCGTGGTCCTGCGGGCCACCGGCACGACCATCGTGTTCGACGGATTCCTGCGGCTCTACCACGAGGATCGCGACGACGCGGCCGAGGACGAGGACGGCGAAAGGATTCTCCCGCCCATGACGGAGGGCGAGGCCTTGTCGCGCGACCGGGTCACGGCCGACCAGCATTTCACCCAGCCGCCGCCCCGCTACACCGAGGCCAGCCTGGTGAAAAGGCTGGAAGAGCTCGGCATCGGCCGGCCGTCCACCTATGCCAGCATCCTGCAGGTCCTGCAGGACCGCAAATATGTGCGGCTCGATAAGAAGCGCTTCATTCCCGAGGACCGCGGCCGCGTGGTGACGGCGTTCCTCGCCAATTTCTTCAAACGCTACGTGCAGTACGGCTTCACCGCCGAGATGGAGCAGCGCCTCGACGACATCTCAAACGGCCGCGCCGAGTGGCGCAAGGTGCTGGCCGACTTCTGGCGCGACTTCCGCGCGGCGGTCGACGAGACCAAGGGCCTCACCATCCGCCAGGTGCTCGACGCGCTCGACCACGACCTCGGCCCCCATTTCTTTCCCCCCGACCCGTCGGGGCGCGACCCGCGGCTGTGCCCGAATTGCGGCACCGGCCGTCTCGGCCTCAAGCTCGGACGCTACGGCGCGTTCCTCGGCTGCTCCCAGTATCCCGAATGCACGTACACGCGCCCGCTGGCGGTGGCGAACGGCGGCGACGGCGAGAAGACCGAGATGGCCTTTCCCAAGGAGCTGGGAACGGACCCGGCGAGCCTGCTCAAGGTGGCGCTGCGCAAGGGTCCCTACGGCTGCTATGTGCAGCTCGGCGAAGGCGACAAGAAGATCAAGCCGAAGCGCGCTTCGCTGCCCAAGGGCGTCAAGCCCGAGGACGTGACGCTCGAGCTTGCGCTCGGCTATCTCTCGCTCCCGCGCGAGGTCGGCCGCCATCCCGAGACCGAGCTTGCCATCGTCGCCGGCATCGGCCGCTTCGGTCCGTACCTGAAGCACGGCGACGCCTATCAGTCGCTCCCGGCCGACGACGACGTGCTGACCATCGGGCTCAACCGGGCGGTGGCCGTGCTCAAGGACGCCAAGCCCAAGTCGCGGCGCGCGGGCCGCGAGATCGGCCGCCATCCCGACGACGGCAAGCCGGTCGTGGTGCGTTCGGGACGATACGGCCCCTATGTGTCCCATCTGCGCCTCAGCGCCAGCCTGCCCAAGGACACCGACCCCGAGAAGATCACGCTCGATGAGGCGGTCGCGCTGCTGGCCGCCAAGGCGGAAGGCAAGCCCGCCAAGGCCAAGCCGGGCGCCGAGACCAAGGCCAAGGCCAAGCGCAAGAAGGCGGCCATGGAAAGCGAGGGCGGCAAACCCGCCAGCAGACCCAAGAAATCCGGCAAGGGCCGCGCCGCCCAGGCGCCCGACGATCAGGCCTGATCCGCGGTGGCCGAGAGCCGACCCAAGCACAAGCGCCCCGCGCCCATTCCCAGCAAAGAGTCGGTGCTCGCCTTCGTGCGCGAGAGCACCAAGCCCATGGGCAAGCGCGAGCTCGTGCGCGCCTTCGGCATCAAGGGGTCCGAGGCCCGCGCCGAGTTCAACCGCCTGCTGAAGGAGCTCGCCATCGAAGGCAAGGTCGAGCGCCAGAGGGGCCGGAGGCTGGCCAAGCCGGGCACGTTGCCGCCGGTCACCATGATCGACGTGACCGGGACCGATCCCGACGGCGAACTCCTAGGCCGGCCGGTGGTGTGGCACGGCGAGGGCGAGCCGCCCCGGATCTACGTCGCGCCCGAACGCCACGGCGCGCCCTCGATCGGCGTCGGCGCCAGGCTGCTGGCGCGCCTCAAGGAGTCGCCCGACGGCGCCTACGAGGCCACCGTCATCCGCATCATCGCCGGCCGGCCCCACGAGGTCTTGGGCGTCATCACGCGGCTGCCGCAAGGCGCCCTGCTGCGCTCCACCGACCGCCGCCACAAGAGCGACTTCGTCGTCGTCGAGGCCGATCTCAAGGGCGCCAGGACCGGCGATCTCGTGCGCGCCGAGATCATGACGGTCCGCATGCGCGGACAGCCGCGCGCGAAGGTGACCGGGCGAATCGGCCACACCGAAGACCCGGGCGCGATCAGCCTGATCGCCATCCACAGCCACGACATTCCGGTCGATTTCCCTCCGCCCGCGCTCGAAGAGGCGAAGGCCGCACGGCCGGTGACGCTCGGCGCCAGAGCCGACCTGCGCCCGATTCCCCTCGTCACCATCGACGGCGCGGACGCCCGCGATTTCGACGACGCAGTCTGGGCGGAGCCCGATCCGGACCCCGGGAACAAGGGCGGCTGGCACCTGGTGGT
>JBAVNO010000177.1:0-3893 GCA_049691095.1 Alphaproteobacteria bacterium
GGCATGGGCCGCGACCATACCCTGTTCGCGCTCACGGGCGGCCACGTCACGTTCCAGAGCAGGGGCGGAGGAGACCGGACCTACGTCTCGATCCTGCCCGCCGGGCCCGTGACCGCCTGATCGGCTAAAACGCATCGACGGAATCGGATCGGGGAGCTCAACGCTCCCCGATTTCGTTTCTGCGCCTGTTTCGGGTTGGCAATCCCGCCGCGCGGATTGCGCGGACGGGTCTTAAATTCCAGCCGGCTTCCGGGAAGGCCCCGCCGGGCGGGTAATCCGCCCTGCCCGCTATTGCGGGCCCGAGGCCGGGGCCATCGTCTCGTCCTCGGTCGGTTCACCGTATTGCTGGGCGAGCCTCGTCGCCTCGTCGTCCGATTCGTGCGCCGAATCCCGATAGGAATGGGTCGCGACGCGGATCTGGTCGCCCGCGGCGGTCGTGATCACCATCTCGGGCCCGATGCCGATGCCCGAGCCCTCGCGGTCGAAGCGATGGGTCACCTGGGCGAGCGAGCGTTCCGCAAGCAGACCGTCCGTGTGCATGGCGTGGAACACCTCGGCCCAGTTGCGGCTCCCCGTGCGGGCGTCCGCGATCCGGTCCAGCGACCAGCACTGCGCGCCGTCTCGGCGAAGGGTCTGCGCATCCATCAATGCGCGGGCGATTTTTTGGTCGTCCGCGGAAAGCCTAGCATACGCGCCGGCCTCTTCGCCCGGGGCCGTCCGCGGCGCCGTGGCCGCAGGGCCGCCCAACTGGGCAGAGGGCCCCGCGTGCGCGATGGAAGCGGTGCGCTGCTGGGCGGCCTGGCTCGTCTGCCCGTCCGCCGCGAGGGCGCGCGCCGGCGCGGCCACGCAAAGGACGGCCAGCAAGGCGCCCGATAAACGGATCCTGGTGCGATCGATTGGTGCGAATGTCGTCCTCATTGCCGCCCCCCTCATTTTTTGGTGCCGCGCGGCCCACCGGCCGGCGCGATTTGTTTGGACATGTCCTCCCGCGCCGCGACCGCCATGTCGCGGTCGAGGGCTTCGGCCACCTGGACGATGATCTCGGTGGCCGTGGCGCTGTCCTTCATGAAGAAGAAGATGCCTTCGGTCGCCACCACCCGCATCCGCGTCGTCCGTTTGGTCAGCTGCTCGAGCGTGATGTCGATGGAGCGGTCGGACGCGGTGGCCTCGAACTCCCAGCCCTCGTCGGTCTGCTCGTCCCGGGCCACCTCCATGTCCATGCGGCTCAGCGTCTTGAGGGTGGCCAGCCTCACGTTGGGCATGGGGGCCGCGAAGGTCTTGTAATTGATGCCGCCCAGCGTATGGTTCGCCGCCGCCCCGGCCACCATGCTGCCGGCGCTCAAGGCCACCTCCGCGCATCCCGACAGGACGAGCGGGAGGAGCAGTATGGATAGAAGTCCCAAGCGGCCCATGGCCAAATCCCTGCGATGTTTATCGGTATTTTATACTTTATTGTCCTCAAACTTCTCTAAACATTTACTTTGGATTCTACCGTTTATACTGATGCTCTACCTATTAATATTTCATTACTCCGCGTCTCTTGTCTCTGGACCCCCGAATCGGGCTCGGCTTCGCCCCGTCGCTACCCGCCCTAAGGCCTTGTGATGTAAAGTGCCGGCCCATGAAGTTCCTGGATCAAGCGAAGATTTTCGTCAAAAGCGGCGACGGCGGCGCGGGCTGTGTCGCCTTCCGGCGCGAGAAGTATGTCGAGTTCGGCGGACCCGACGGCGGCAACGGCGGCCGCGGCGGGGACGTGATCGCGATCGCGTCCAAGGACCTCAACACCCTCATCGACTTCCGCTACCAGCAGCACTTCAAGGCCAAGCGCGGCGGCCACGGCGAAGGGTCGAACCGCACCGGCGCCGACGGCAAGAGCGTCACCATCCGCGTGGCGGTCGGAACCCAGATCCTGGCCGAGGACGGGGAGACCCTGGTGGCCGACATGATGGTGCCGGGCCAGCGCGTGGTCCTGGCCAGGGGCGGCGACGGCGGCTTCGGCAACGCCCATTTCAAGTCTTCGACCAACCGCGCGCCGCGCTACGCCACGCCGGGCTTCCCCGGCGAGGAGCATTGGTTCTGGCTGCGCCTCAAGCTGATCGCCGATGCCGGACTCGTCGGCCTGCCCAATGCCGGCAAATCGACCTTCCTGGCCGCGACCTCGCGGGCGCGCCCGAAGATCGCCGACTACCCGTTCACCACGCTGGTGCCCCAGCTCGGCGTCGTCAGCGTGGACGGCGAGGAGTTCGTGCTGGCCGATCTGCCCGGCCTGATCGAAGGCGCGCATGTGGGGGTGGGACTGGGCGACCGGTTCCTCGGCCACATCGAGCGCTGCGCCGCCGTGCTGCACCTCGTCGACGGCACGCTCGAGGACGTGGCAGGCGCCTACCGCACGGTGCGCGGCGAGCTGGCGCTGTACGGGCACGGGCTCACCGAGAAGCCCGAGGTGGTGGCGCTGAACAAATGCGACGCGCTGGACGCCGAGACCATCGCGGCACGTCGAAAAGCACTCGCGAAGGAAGCGGGCAAGGAGGTGTTCGCGATCTCGGCCGCTTCCGGCAAGGGCGTGACCGAGGCGTTGCGCGCGGTCCTCGAGGGCATCAAGACGGAGCGGGCGGCGGCGAACGCCGTCGCGGCGCAGGGCTGACGCCCATGGCCGCCGTCGTGGACGCGAATCAGAAGAACGCCATCAAGCTCAGCCGCCGCGTGGGCGACGGGCGCCGCATCGTCGTCAAGGTGGGCTCGGCCCTTCTGATCGACGCGGCCACCGGCAAGCTGCGCCGCGACTGGGTCGATGCGCTGGCCGACGACATCGCGGAACTCCGCGCCCGCGGCCAGGAGGTGCTGCTGGTGTCGTCGGGCGCGGTGGCGGTGGGACGCACGCATCTCGCCCTTCCGGCAAAGTCGCTGCGGCTCGAGGAAAAGCAGGCGGCCGCGGCGGCCGGCCAGGCCCGCCTGGTCCAGGCGTGGCAGGACTCGCTCGCGCGCCATTCCCTCACCGTGGCGCAGATCCTGCTGACGCTCTCCGACACCGAGGAGCGCCGCCGGCATCTGAATGCGCGCGGCACCCTGGAGGCGCTGCTGCGGCTCGGCGTCGTGCCCGTGATCAACGAGAACGACACCGTGGCGACCGAGGAAATCCGGTTCGGCGACAACGACCGGTTGGCGGCCCGCGTCGCCCAGATGGTCACCGCCGACACGCTGGTGTTGTTGTCCGACATCGACGGCCTCTACGACTCCGACCCGAAGCGAAACCCGGCCGCGAAATTCGTTCCCGAGGTGCGCGAGATCACGCCCGAAATCGAGGCCATGGCCGGCTCCGCCGCGCCCGGCTACGGATCGGGCGGCATGGTGACGAAGCTGATTGCCGCGCGCATCGCGCTCAATTCCGGCTGCCGGATGGTGATCGCGCTGGGCCAGCCGCTCCACGCGCTGCGGCGGATCGACGAGGAGGGCGGCGGGACCTGGTTCCTGCCTCAGGCTTCCCCCAGGAGCGCGCACAAGCGGTGGATCGCCAGCACCCTCAATCCGGCCGGGTCCATCACCGTGGACGCCGGCGCGCTGAAGGCGCTCAAGGAGGGCAACAGCCTGCTTCCCGCCGGCGTCAAGGCGGTGGAAGGCGCCTTCGAGCGCGGCGATACGGTGGTGGTGCGCACGCCCGACGGACGCGAAGTGGGGCGCGGCCTCACCGCCTATTCGGCCGAGGATGCGCGCCGAATCATGGGCCACAAAAGCGGTGAAATAGAGCGGCTTCTCGGCTACCGTGGCCGCGAGGAAATGATCCACCGCGACGACCTGGTCCTGAGCTGAGGCGAAGGCCGGGGAGCACGCGGTTGGGACTGGAGCACACGGTCATGGGCAAGCCCGCGCCCCGCGAGAGCGACACCATCGGGACC
>JBAVNO010000178.1:0-12954 GCA_049691095.1 Alphaproteobacteria bacterium
TGGTCGACCGCGGCCGTGACGCGCACCTCGCCGTTCTTGGCCGGCTGCAACGTGGACACGATGACCGCGTCGGGGCCCAGCTCGTCGCGGACCAGGCGCATGGCCTGTTGCATCGTCGGCGCGGTGAAGGTCTTGAGTCGCATCTCAACCGTCGTTTCAGATCTGGCCCAGAGTCTTGATCCGGGTCTTGGGATGGATCTCGTTCTGCGAGATCACCTGCGTCGAGGGGCGGAAGCGCTCGACGATGGAGCGCACATAGGGCCGGATCCGCGGGCTCGTCAGCAGCACCGGGCTCTCGCCGATCATGGCCTGGCGCTCGAACACCTGGCGCACCGTGTTGATGAAGTCCTGCAGCTTGCTGGGCGGCATCGAAAGCTGGAGATCGTCGCCTTTGCCGACCAGGGCCTCGGCGAAGGCCTGCTCCCACGGCGGCGACAGGCTGATCAGCGGAACGTAATCCTGATCGTTGGTGTTGGCCTCGCTGATCTGGCGGGCCAGGCGCGAGCGGACGTGTTCCGTGATGGCGGTGACGTTGCGGGTGAACCCGCAAGCCTCCGAGACGCCTTCCAGGATGGTGGGCAGGTCGCGGATGGACACCCGCTCGGCGAGCAGATTCTGCAGCACGCGCTGGACCCCGCCCACCGAAATCTGCTGCGGGATGACATCGGCCACGAGCTTCTGATGATCGGCGTCGAGCTCGTCCATCAGCTTGCGCGTCTCGCTGTAGGACAGCAGCTCGGCCATGTTGTCCTTGATGACCTCGGTCAGATGCGTCGTGATCACGGTGGCCGGATCGACCACGGTGTAGCCGCGGAACTGCGCCTCCTCGCGCTGGTCTTCCGAAACCCACATGGCGGGAAGACCGAAGGTGGGCTCGGTCGTCTGCTCGCCGGCGAGTTCGATGGCGTCGCCGCGCGGGTCCATGACCAGAAGCATGTTGGGGCGGATGTCGCCGCGCGCGGACTCGATCTCCTTGACGCGGATGACGTAGGTGTTGGACGGAAGCTGCATATTGTCCTGGATCCGCACCGCCGGGAGGACGAAGCCCATCTCGCGCGCCAACTGGCGGCGCAGCGCCTTGATCTGGTCGGTGAGCCGCTCGCCCTTGTTGTTGTTGATGAGGGCGAGAAGCGCGTAGCCCAGCTCGAGCCGCACGTGATCGATGGAGAGGGCGTTGGCGATCGGCTCGTCGGCCGGCTGGACCTTGGACGTGGCCTCGGCGTCCGTGCGCTGTTGCTGCTCCTGCACGACCTGGCGGCTGTTGGCCGTCCAGGCCAGGAATCCCGTGATTCCCGACAACAGCATGAACGGGAACAACGGGACGCCGGGCAGAAGTCCCATGACCGCCATCAGCGACGCGCTCATGCCAAGCGCCCGCGGGTATCCGCCGAGCTGTCCGAACAGAGCCTTGTCGGCGGAGCCTTCGGTGCCCGCCTTCGACACCAGCATGCCGGCGGCCGTGGACACGATGAGGGCGGGGATCTGGGTCACCAGCCCGTCGCCCACCGTGAGCAGGGTGTAGCTGTGCGACGCCTGGGCGAAGGTGACGTTCATCTGCGCCACGCCGATGATGATGCCGCCCACGATGTTGATGACGGTGATCAGCAATCCGGCGATGGCGTCGCCGCGCACGAACTTGGCGGCGCCGTCCATGGCGCCGAAGAAGGTGCTCTCGTCCTCGAGCGCCTTGCGCCGGCTGCGCGCGTCCGCCTCGTTGATGAGACCGGCCGACAAATCGGCGTCGATGGCCATCTGCTTGCCCGGCATGGCATCCAGGCTGAAACGCGCCGACACTTCGGCGATGCGCCCGGAACCCTTTGTAATAACGATGAAATTCACGATCACCAGGATCGAGAACACGATGATCCCGATGACGAAATTGCCCCCCATCACGAAATGGCCGAAGGCCTGGATGACGCGCCCCGCCGCGGCCGTGCCCTCGTGGCCGTTGCTCAGGATCAGGCGCGTGGAGGCGAGATTGAGCGCGAGGCGCAGCATGGTCGCGATCAGGAGCACGGTCGGGAACGAGCTGAAGTCGAGCGGCCGCTCGATGAACAGCACGGTCATCAGGATGAGCACCGAGAAGGTGATGGACAGCGCCAGCGAGATGTCGAGCGCCCAGCGCGGCAGCGGCAGGATGAGAACGGCCAGAATCGCCACGACGCCGAGCGCGAGCATGATGTCGCCGCGCCGCAGCGCGGTGCTCACCCGGGCGAACAAGTCGGGGCCGGTCGCCGCGCCCGCCGCCACTTCGGTCGTCTGGTCGGTCATAGCACCTCTCGGGGCTCGCGTCGGCGCAGCCTAGACGGCCGCGCGCTGGCCTTCGCCAGGAGTGGGGACGGGCACTCCTTCTTCGCTGTACTGCTTCAGTTTGTTACGGAGCGTGCGGATCGAGATGCCGAGGATGTTGGCGGCATGGGTGCGGTTGCCCAGGCAATGGTTGAGCGTGTCGAGGATGAGGTCGCGTTCGACGTCCGCCACCGTGCGGCCGACCAACGGCCGCACGTTGCCCCGCGCCGCGGCGCCTCCCGTCTTGCCGTCGCCCTTGTCCTCGTCGGGTTCCTGGACGCCGAAATGCGTGCGCAACATGATCGCCTCGGGCCCGATGACATCGCCCTTGGCGAGCAGGACCGCGCGATGCATCGCGTTCTCGAGCTCGCGCACGTTGCCGCGCCAGCCGTGGGCGCGCAGTATCGCCATGGCGTCGGGCGTGATCGGGCGCACCGGTACGCCATTGGCCTCGGAATACTTGCCCACGAAGTGCTCGGCCAAGACCTCGATGTCGGCGGGCCGCTGGCGGAGCGGCGGCAGGTTGAGCGTCATGACGTTGAGGCGGAAATAGAGATCCTCGCGGAACCTGCCCTTGTGGACCTCCTCTTCGAGGTCGCGGTTGGTGGTCGCGATCAGCCGGATGTCGACCCGGACGGGCTCGGTTCCGCCGACGCGGTCGATCTCCCGCTCCTGAATGGCGCGCAGCAGTTTGGCCTGCAGGCGGGGGTCCATCTCGCTGACTTCGTCCAGCAGCAGTGTGCCGCCACTGGCTTCCTCGAACTTGCCGATGCGCCTGGCGATCGCCCCGGTGAAGGCGCCCTTCTCGTGGCCGAACAGCTCCGATTCGAGCAGGTTTTCCGGGATGGCGGCGCAATTCACCGATACGAATTTCTGGTCCGCGCGGCGGCTCTTGCGGTGCAGATACCGCGCCAGCAGCTCCTTGCCGGTTCCGGATTCGCCGGTGATCAGGATGCTGGCGTCGCTGGCGGCGACCTGGTCGGCCAGCTTCAGGACCGCGGCGATCGACGGATCGTGATAGACGATGGTGTGGCTTTCCTCCGCCACCGCTTCGAGCACGGCCGCAATGAGCTGCGGGTCCGGGGGCAGGGGCAGATACTCCTTGGCGCCGGCGCGGATCGCGCGCACCGCCGCCTGGGTGTCGTTGCCGATGCCGCAGGCGACGACCGGAACGGTGATGCGCTCCATCTTCAGGCTTTCGGTCAGGCGCGCGACGTCCAAGCTGACGTCGATCATGACCAGATCGGCACCCTGTCCGGCGCGAAGCGCCGCCAAGCCGCTGTCGATGTCGTCCACCTGGGCCACCTTGGCGCCGCGGGCCATCGCGATCTGACTGGCGGTGCCGAAATGGCCCTTCAGGGAGCCGATGATGAGCAATCGCATGACTGTGTCTCCACTTCCGGCGAACTAGTCGAAAAATTGCACGCGTTTCGAGGGCGGCAGGACGGCGTTCAGCAGCATCTCGAGGCGCCGCGGGTTTTCCTGGCGCGCGATCGAGGCCGCCGACATGGCGTAGATGTTCTTGACCAGGATTTCCTCGCGCGAATTGCGCTCCAGCTTGGCGGCGAGCGGCGCCAGAAACACATGGGCCAGCACGGCGCCGTAAAAGGTGGTGAGCAGCGCCACCGCCATCGCCGGGCCGATGCTGCTGGGGTCGTCCAGCCGGCCCAGCATCTGCACCAGGCCGACCAGCGTCCCGATGAGGCCCATGGTCGGCGCGATCTCGGCGGCCTTGCGCAGCACACCGGTGCTCTTGGCGTGGCGGTGCGCGGTGGCGCCGATCTCGCTTCCCAGCATGCGTTCGATGGCATCCGCCGTGTTCCCGTCGGCGACCAGCGTCAGCGCGTGCTTCAGGAACCGGTCGGTATCGGAGCCCGCCATCGCCTCTTGAAGCGACAGGACGCCGTGGCGCCGCGCCTGGGCCGCCAGCTCCAGCATGTGCAGCGCGGCGTCGGACGGCTCGCGGCCGCTGCGGACCAGGGCGCGCAGCATCATCCTCTGGGCGCTGAAGATCTCGCCCAGCGAAAAGCACATGGTGGTCACGGCGAAGGTGCCGCCGAGCACGATCATGATCGAGGGCAGGTTGTAGAAGGCGGCGGAAGACCCGCCCATCAGGCTTGCCGACCCGATCAGCAGGACCGCGCCGAGGAGCCCGATGACGGTCGCCGGGTCGAGCCCGCGGCGGTGGATCGGCTCGCCGCTGGCGAGCGTCCCGGGCGGAGCCTCGGATTTCGACACGGAGCTGGCCATGGGTGCGCGTCCTCCGCTCGGGTTAGGCGCGGTCCGCCTTGATGATCTCGGTCATGGTCACGCCGAGCCGGTCGTCGACGACCACGACCTCGCCGCGGGCGACCAGCCGGTTGTTGACGTAGATGTCGATGGCTTCGCCCACCTTCCGGTCGAGCTCCACCACCGCACCGCGCCCCAATTTCAGGAGCTGGCTCACCTGCATCGTGGCCTTGCCCAACACCGCCGAGACCTGGACCGGGATTTCGTACACGGCTTCCAAGTCACGGGCGTGGATCGGCGGCTTGACGTCGTCTTCGACGCCGCCCGAGTCCTGAGGCGCGGGCATGCCTTGTGCGGTCTGATCGCTCAGTTCCGTCAATTCCAGGTCCTTTTCGTCGGCCATCGGCCCCTCCTATCGGGTCACGTCGGTGGTTGAACCCGCGGCCGCGCCCGCACTTCCATCCGGGAGCACCGGTGCGGCAGAGGGGTGGCGCTCGGAATGCGGTGCGGTGGCGCCGGCGCCGGTCGCGGCGAGCGCCGCGGTGAAGCGTGCAACCGCCTTATCGACCTCGGCCCAGACGAACGACGTGTCGCGTTCGACGCCGCCGTCCGCCCATTCGACGCGGCAGCCCGATTCGCCCAGCGAATCATCGGCGATCAGGACCACGCGCCCCGCATATCCGGTCCGCTCCGTCAAAGGAGCGATCTGCTGTTTCAAGGGATCGAGAAGGGAATCGCAGACCCGGACCACCACGCGCGGTTCATCGAGCAGCGACTTGAGGCTGGTGTCGATCAGGGCCTCGATCTCGGCCATACCCGATTGGCGGATGAGGCCCGGTACGAGCTTGCGCACGACGGTCAGCGCCGCTTCCACCGCCTTGCCCTTGAGACCGGCCACTTCGGCCGCCAGCGTTTCCCGGATTTGGGCCAGTCCGGCCTCCATCCGGGCCATGGTGTCGGCCACGAGCGCCTCGCGGCTTTGCGCCGCGCGGGCGTAGCCGGCGGCCTCGCCCTCGGCAAAGGCCGTCTGCGTCGCCTCTTCCAGATCCTTCTCGCTGAAGGTCGGCGCGGGCTTTTCCTTCGGCACGAACGACACGCCACCGGACGCGACCGGCCGCGCTTGGTCGAAGGAGGTCTCGAAGAGGAATTTCTTGGCTGCCGCCATCGTGTCCTCGCGCATCTAATAGACGAGCTCGTCTTCGCCCTTGCTGTCGGCGATGACGATCTCCCCCTTCGCCGCCAGCTCCTTGGCGAGGGTGACCATGGCCATTTGCGCCTCGTCCACGTCGCGCAGCCGCACCGGCCCCATGGCCTCCATGTCCTCGCGCAGGATCTTCGCCGCGCGTTCCGACATGTTGCCGAAGAACAGATTCCGCAAAACTTCGGACGCGCCCTTCAGGCACAACGGCAGCTTGCCCTTCTCGAAATTGCGAAGCAGCGTCTGGACGGCGCCGGGATCGAGCTTGCCCAAATCCTCGAAGGTGAACATCAGGGCCTTGATGCGTTCGGCCGCGTCGCGGTTGATCTCTTCGAGCGCGGTCATGAAGCGCGACTCGGTGTTGCGGTCGAAATTGTTGAAGATGTCGGCCATCATCTCGTGGGCGTCGCGGCGGTTGGTGCGCGCGAGGTTGCTCATGAACTCGGTGCGCAGCGTCCGCTCGACGTCGTCGAGCACGTCCTTCTGCACCGCCTCCATGCGCAGCATCCGCTGCACCACTTCCAGCGCGAAGCTCTCGGGAAGCTGCCCCAGCACGCGGGCCGCGTGGTCGGGCTTGACCTTCGAGAGGACGACGGCCACCGTCTGCGGGTATTCGTTCTTCAGGTAATTGGCGAGCACGGATTCGCTGACGTTGCCGAGCTTGTCCCACATCGTGCGCCCGGCGGGACCGCGGATCTCGTCCATGATGTTGTCGACGCGATCCCGGCCGAGGATCTTGGTCAACAGCCGCTCGGTGCTCTCGTAGGTGCCGACCAGCGAGCCGGTGCTGGAAACCTGCTCGGCGAATTCGATGAAGATGCGCTCGATCAAATTGGCGCTGATGGTTCCCAGGTTCGCCATCGCCTGCGAGAGCTCGCGAATCTCGTCGTCGTCCATCAACGAAAAGACGCTGCCCACGTTCTCCTCGCCGATGGCAAGCATCAGGATGGCCGCCTTCTCCTGTCCCGACAGGCTTCGATAATCTTCCTTGACCGTCATGTGTTCGATCAGCCCTTGCGTCTAGGAAATCAGGTCTCTTGGAACATCCAGGTGCGGATGATCGAGACGGTTTCCTCGGGGTGCTTCTGGATGATCTCGCCGATCTTCTTGAGGGACGACGCCTTGACGCGGCCCTCGACCTGGTTGAGGTCGATCATCTGCTCGATCTCGTCGCGCGCCGGGGGCGCGGTGGCGACGTTGGGCGCCGGTCCCGACAATTGGCCGGCGTTGCCGCTCTGGTCGCTCAGCATGGGCGTGTCGCCGGCCGACCCCTTCGGGATCGACTCGATCAGGCGCGAAACCAGCGGCCTCACCACCAGCAGCAGCACCAGGATGGCCACGATCGCCAGCACCAGAAGTTCGGCGATCCGAAGATAGTCGGCGAGGTGCAGGCCGAAGAGGGGCTCGGGCCCTTCCTTCACCACTTCCTCGTCGACGGACGCGAAGGGCATATTGACGAGCTCGACGGTATCGCCGCGCTCGCCGTTGAAGCCGATCGCCGAGCGGACCAGCTTCTCGAGTTGTTGCATCTCCGCGTCGGTGCGGGGCGTGTAGGCCTTGGTGCCGTCGGCCGCGGCCGTATAAGTGCCGTCGACCAGCACCGCGACCGAGAGCCGCTTGACGGTGCCCGTCTCGCGGATGTGATTCTTGACCGTTTTCGAGATCTCGTAATTGACCGTTTCCTCGGTCCGGGCCGACTTGCTGGCGCTGGTGCCCGGCGATCCGTTCTGCTGCTGCTTGGTGTCGGGCAGGTTGTTTCCCACCGTGACCCCGTCCTGGGCCTGTTTGTCGGCGCTGTCGGCCGACTCCTCGACCGTCTGGGTGGAGCGGACCACCTGTCCGTCGGGATCGTAGATTTCGGCGTTGGTGGTGATGCGGTCGAAGTCCATGTCGGCCGTGACCTCGGCGCGGACCTTGCCCAGCCCGACCGAACGTTCCAGCAGCTCCTCGATGGTGCGCGTGAGGCGGTTCTCGTAGGAGAGACGCATTTCGTCGGCGTTGGCGCTGGCCGCGGCGTCTTCGCCCTCGGCGGGCGGATGGGCCAGCAGATTGCCCTTGTCGTCGATGACGGAAACCCGGCTGACCTGAAGTCCGGGAACCGCCGAGGCGATCAGATTCTGCACCGCCAAGACCTGCTGCGGCGTGAACCGGCCGGCGGAGCGGAGCTTCAGCACCACCGAGGCGCTGGCCTCCTCCTTCTCGCGGGTGAACAGCTGGCGGCGCGGCATGACGAGGTGCACGCGCGCGGCCTCGACATTGTCGAGGGCCTTGATCGTGCGCGACAACTCGCCCTCGAGCGCGCGCAGAAGATTGACGTTCTGCACGAAATTGGTGGTGCCCAGCGCATCCGCGTGGTCGAACAGCTCGTAGCCGACCGATCCGCCGGTCGGCAGTCCGTCCTCGGCCATGGCCATGCGGAGCCGAAGCACCCGGTCCTGGGGCACGAAGATCTGGGTGCCGTCGCCGCGCAGCTCATAGGGCACGGCGAGCGATTCCAGCTTGGCGACGATCCGCCCGCTGTCGGTCGTGTCCAGGTTGCTATAGAGAAGCGACATCTCGGATCCCGTCAGCCGGGACACGAGAAACGAGAAAAAAAGGACGAATCCGACGGTAACGCCGGCCAACGCCAGGAGCCGAACCGGCCCAAGATTGCGGAAGGTCTCTGCCAGTGCGTTCAAGTCGATGATCCTGTGAATTACGCGGACGACACCGGACCCGGAGGAGCCCGGCCGCCGGTGCGAGGCGCAGGATCAACGCTATGGTGGGCAAGTGAATATTGGGTTAACACGCGGCAAGTTTTGCCGGGTTAAGGGAAAAACTTGCCTGGCCCCGAAATGGGCCGGGAATCGCGCCCCGTTGGGCCTCCTCCCCGGGGCCCCCGGAATGTGCCGTTCGCGCCTAGTCGTTGCGCGTGGCCGGTGTGGGGGCGTCCCCGCCGCCGTTGGTGCGGTAGTCCTGGAGCCGGGTGACGCGAAGGCCGCGCATGCCGTGGCTGTCGATCATCCGCTGCCAGGAGAGGAATTCCTCGATCGAGAGCTTGTAGCGCTTGCACGCGTCCTCGAGGCTGATGACGCCCGAGCGCACGCCCGCCACCACCTCGGCCTTGCGCCGGATGACCCAGCGCTTGGTGTCGGGCGAGGGCAAATCGGCGAGGCTGGCGGGTTTTCGGCCGCCAAACTCCGAACGGCCGGAACGGTCGCTACGGCCTGTGGTGTGCGACGTCATTGGCGCGTCTCCGCTCCCGTGTCGCGGGTCCGTGGCTTCGCAATGGGGGTCGGGTCGATCCGGAGCCCCTTGGTCGTGCCCTGGAGGTGCATCGCGCCTGAGTGTACGGGCGGCGCTTTAAAAAAACGCTAATACGCCGCGTTAACGGTTTGGAAATCCTAGAAAACTCCTAAAATTGTCGGGATCGCCGCCGGTTTACCGGCGGCGCCCGTCCGAAGCCGTGAAACCGGCGCCGTTACCGGATGATTCGGGTCAGGTCGTCCAGCATCGTGTCGGCGGTCGTGATCACCTTCGAGGCGGCCGAAAACGCGCGCTGGCTGATGATCATGCGCGAGAATTCTTCCGCCAGGTCCACGGTCGAGGCTTCGAGCGACCCCGACTTGATCTGTCCGGCGGGGCCGAACCCGGGCAGGTTGATCAGCGCATTGCCGGATTCGGTGGTGGCGCCATAGGCGTTCCCGGTCCGCGCCGCGAGTGCATTCGGATTCGAGAAGGTGGCCACGGGGAGCCGGTAGATGGCGCGCGTCACGCCGTTGTCGAACAAGGCGCTGACAATGCCATCGTCGGCGATCGACACGCCGCTGAACACGCCGAATGGCACGCCGTTCTGCTGCACGAAGTTGGTCGCGAAAGTGTTCGAGAACTGGGTCAAGCCGTCGCCCTGTCCCACGGTGCCCAGGTCGAGCGCGATGCCGGTGCTGGCGCTGGCGCCGTTGGCCCAGGTGATGTCGATGGTGGACACGTTGAAACTCGCGGGCGTGCCGTCGCCGGCGAAGGTGATGGCCGGCGTGGCGGCGGTCAGCGCCGGCACGGTGAAGGCCGTGCTCTGGGCCACCACCGACGTTCCCGACGCGTCGACCGCCAGCGCGGCGCCGGCAGCCGACTGGTTGACGAAGACGGAGGTGTTGTCGGTTCCGGTGCCTTGGGTCACGCGGGCATCGCCCACCGCCGTCACCAGGGTGCCAAGGGTGGTCGGGAGATCGGTGCCGATGGCGACGGCCGTGTTGCCGCCGGCGACGCCGCCGCCGCTGTCGAATTCGTATGTCGTGCCGCCGATGACCACGGTGTCGCCGTCGGCGGGCTGGGCCGAGAAATCGAGCCTGGCCGTGGCGGCATAGGCCGCGCCGGCCGAATCCCTCAATACGGTCAGGGTGCTGCCGGACGTGGGCAAGACGCCGATGTCCCACTGGTTGGCGGCGCTCTTGACCCAGTTGAGCGCCAGATTGTGGGAAATGCCGAGCGAATCGTAGATCACGATGTTGGTGTTGCTGGAACTGCCGATCGTGGCCTGGGCCGGAAGATTGGCGCCGATGGAGATGGTGGACGTGGCCTGCGCGGCGCCCCTGATGGAGTTCACGTTGACCGTCTCCAGGTCGTCCAGCGTGCTGGTACTGAGGCCCGGCAGAACATTGCCGAGCGAATCCGTCGGCCAGCCCTGGAGATAGAAGCCCGCGGTGTTGAACAAGTTGCCATCCAAGTCGGTGCGGAACGATCCGGCGCGGGTGAACAGATTGACGCCGGCGGTTCCGCCGGCCGCGTTCGTGTTCACGACGAAAAAGCCCTGACCGGTGATGGCGACGTCGGTCGGCGATTCGGAGGCCTCGAGAAGGCCCTGCTGGTCGATGAGCTGCACGGGGTGCGACAGCACGCCGCCCGACGAATAGGTGGTACCCGTCACCTGATTCGTCACCAGCGTCGAAAACTGGTTGAGGGTCGCCTTGTAACCCACCGTGTTCAGGTTGGAGATGTTATCGGAGATGACGGACAGCGACTGGGCTTGCGCGCGCAGGCCCGTCACACCCGAAAACATGGCGCCGAACAGACTCATTTCTCTTCTCCTTGACTGCGGCCTGAGGCACGAATGCCCAGACACGGCCTCCGTTCAATTTCAGTTCGTAGTTACGCTCGGCTCATGGACCGAGATGACGTTCGTCAACGCAACGGTGCTGCCCAGGGTGTCCAGCATGATCTGGCCGCCCGTGAGCGAGACGCCGGTGACGCGGCCGGTGAAGTTCGTGGTCACGCCGACGGGATTGCTGTCGGCGTCGCGGGCGGTCACGACCATCCTGTAAGAACCGTCCGGCAGGGTGTTGCCGGCGTCGTCCCGGCCGTCCCACACCACGGCGTGGCTGCCTTGTTGCGTCGGGCCGGCAACGGTGCGGACGATCTGACCCTGCGCGTTCAGGATTTGGACGTTCACGGTGTTGGCGTCGGCCGCGAGCGTGTAGCTCCACTCGGCGTGGCCGGAGTCGAGCGTCGCGGTGTCGCCCTGCGCCTCGATGACCTTTCCCAAATACGACACCGAAGAAGCGACCTGGCCTGACTGCTGGTCGCTGATCAGCTGCGCCAGCTTAGTGTTGGTGTTGATCGCCTGCTCCACCGCGCTGAACTGCGCGAGCTGGGTCGTGAACTGCGTGGGGTCGAGCGGCGACAACGGATCCTGATTGCTGAGCTGCGTGGTCAGCAGCTTGAGGAAGCTGTCGAAGTTCGCCGTCAACTTGCTCGACGCCGATTGCTCCTTGGTGGGCGAAGCGGTCGTCGTTGGGCTGACGGAGGTGGCGGTAACTACGGCCATGGGTCACACCTTTCAGACGCGGATGTCGACGCCGCCGGAACTCGGCACGGCGTTGGAGAGGACGATGGGAGCGGGCTCCGGCTCGCCGGACGCGACCGGGCCGTAGGACGGGTTGGCCGCCTGGTCGGCGCCCGGAAACAGGCTCGAGCCGCGCGGATCCTGGCCGCCGAGATTGAAGCTCAGGCTGCCCTGGCCCATTTGCAGGCCGGCGTCCTGAAGCGCCTGCTCGAGTCCGCGGGCGTCCCTCTGCAGGAGCTGCAAGGTTTCGGGCCGGTCGGCCGACACGACCGCCGTCACGTGGCTGCCGGTGGCAACGTCGAGGCGCACGGTGATGCGGCCCAGTTGCTCCGGCTTCAGCTGAATGGTGATCCGATCCAAATCCTCGGCGACGGCCTTGGCGATGTGGACCGCGACCTGGTCGGCCGGGGCCGGAAGCGGCACGGGCCCGCGCGGCAGATTCGGTCCCTGGGTCTGGGTGGCGGCGGTGCGGGTGTCGGGTGCGGAGGCCGAAACCGGCGCCACGCGATCGACGGTGGCGGATTGCGTGTTGGCGGCGTTCTGCGATGCCGGGGCGTCGGCGCCCGGCTGATCGCTCTTGACGGCCGCGCTGGCGGCGCCGGCGGCGGCCTGGACATTGGACGCGGCGGCCGCGGTCTGATTGGCGTTGGCCGGTTGCGGGCCCGAGTCGCTGTTCGACGGCGCCTGGGCAAGTTGGAGGATGCCGCTGTTGCCGCCCGTGCCCGATGCCGCGTTCTGTACGCCGCCGGCGAGGGCTTGGCCCTTCGATCCCGCGGCCCCGTCGCCGCCGGAGTTGCCGAGGTCGAAGGTGAGGCCGGCGGCGGCGACGAGATCGGCGCTGGGCCGGGACACCAGCGCGTCGGCGCCGGAAACGGTGATCTGGGGTCGGAAGGTCTCGGTCTGAATCGGCTTTCCGTCGGCCGCGGCGGCTGCGGGCGGGTCGCTTTTCGTGGCGCCGGCGGACGCCTGGGGCGCCGTCGGCGTTTCGGCATCGATGGCCGGGGCGAGCCCGGCGGGGGTGGCGCCTGCGGCCGTGGTGGCGGCCTCGGCCACAACGCCCGGCGCCGTATCGCCATTCGAGATCACGGACAGTACGGCAGGCGCGACGGCGCTGTTGGAGTGCGCCAGAACCTGCGCGAAGCCCTGAGCCACCGGCGTGTTTGCACCCTTGGCGGAGTTGTCGCCATCCTCGGAATCGCCCGACTCGGCTTCGTTCGCCTGGTTCGCCTGATCCGTCTTGTCGCCCGCGGATTGGGCCGTCCGGGCCTCGCCGGAAGAGTCGTCGTCATTGGAAGGCCGCGGCTTGTCCGCCGTGGCCGAAGGCGGGGCGGCGGGCGCCGCAGCGGCATCGGATTCGTCATGGTCGTCGGCGCGGGGCCGCGGGGCCTGGCGGCCCTCGTCTTCCGTACGGCTGGTCGGG
>JBAVNO010000179.1:0-4855 GCA_049691095.1 Alphaproteobacteria bacterium
CCTCTCCCGCTGCGGGAGGTTCAGTCCACGGTGTAGAACAGCATCATGCGCAGCGTGCCGGAGGCCGGCAGCGCCGCGGCGGCGATGGTGATGAACACGATCTCCTCGGCCGTCAGCGCCTCGCCCACGTTGGCGGCGACACCGAACAGCGTCGGCGTGTCCACGGCGGTGAACGTCGCGGCCGCACGGTACTTGCCGGTGGTGCCGGAGATGCCGATGGCGACCGTGCTGCTCCCGAGGGACGCCGACGAGGTCATCACCCCATAGAGCACGCGTGCGCCCTTGGGGAGTTTCGCCACCTCGATGGTGTCGGTCGTGGGCTGGCTCGCCAACGTCACCTTCTCGTTGAAGCACCGAACCCGCCCGTGCACGTCGGCCACGGCAGGGAGACTCTGCGGAACAGTGTTCCGCAGCAGGTTCATCTGGGTTCCGTATTGAACAGTCATGTTGTCCTCCTTACGGCGTGACCGCGATTTCGACCACGGCCTCTTCCTCCATGCGGGTCGCCCCGATGCTCATGGAGTAATAGACCTGGGTCGTGTAGCCCTTGTCGGGGCGTTCGGAAATGCGCGCCTGCGGCTCCTGGCCGACGGCGAGCAGCAGGCCCGTCTTGCGCCAGGCGAGCACGGCCCGGTCCGACCCGCCGACCACCGTTCCGAGACGCTGGCTGCGAATGAACTTGAAGCCAAGGAACGTGTCGATCTGGCCGGCCACCAGCGCCTTCACCGTGTTGTAATCGGCCGATTTGATCTCGGTCGTGTTCAACAGGCTGGTGACGTCCTTGGCCGCCAATCCGATGTAGCGCTCCTCATCGGGGTCGTTCTCCACCCCATCCAGGATCTCCTTGGCCGAAAGCAGCTTGGCGAGCGTCAGCCCGGAAGCCGCCACCGCCACCTTCTGCCCGGCCGGCAGCACGACGGGGGTCGCTCCCGTCTTGCCGGTCTTGGACGTGCCGTTGGTGGCGGCGATGATCACGTCGTCCATGACCCGCCCCATCGCGAAGGCCGCGGCCTGCGCATAGGGGCTGGTGGGGTCGATCAGGGTCCGCACCCGGTCCTGGCGGTCGATGAAGTCGTTGTACTCGTAGTCCTCAAGCGCCACCTGGCGGCGCGCGTGGGGCGTTTCGGTGAACGGCGTGTCGGCGTGCCGCGAGATGCGCTTCACGGCGGCGCCGGCGCCGACCTGGTCGAAATACTCGAATTCGCCGTTTGCGGATTCGACGCGCACGGCGTCGCGCAGACGGCTGCCCTTCTGCTGCACCAGCATCGCGACGGTGCTCGCGTACTGCTGCACGAAGGCGGTGGTGATCTGGGTGCTCATACGAGCCCTCCTTCAGGTTGCGATTGCGACATGACGGAAGGGCTGCCCCCGCCTTCGCCGAACGGGCGTCCGGCTATCCAGCCGAGGCCGTGGCGAAGTTGGGACCCGTATCCTGGGTGCTGACACGCACCTGTGCGGCCGTCTTTCCGGCGGTCGCCGAGACCGCGGCCGCGATTCGCGACTCATGCGAGGCCGCTAAGCGGCCTGCGGCATGCCCTGCGCGATTCGTGGGCGCGGCTGTCTCGGGAAGACTTTCGATATCAATGTGGCGCTGGACGCGCCAACAACGCGCTCTTGGTTATCCCGGATACATTGCCCAGCAACCAAGACTTGCGTATGATGTTTTTGGGCGGAGATCCCGTAGCCGTTTCGGACGTTGGACCGGGGTCGAAAGACATCGCTCGTTGCGGTTCTTCTCCGCCCACGTAGGGGTTTTTTATTTCTCGCCGGCTCGCTTTCGTCTGTCTGACCTTCTGCACGCTCGCTTTGGCTTTCGCCGGTCCCGTCGTGTTCGCCGAAGAGATCGTGATTGATGGACGGAAGACTTCCATTGGCCCGGCACAGATTCGGTTCATCACACCGACCTCCGCGACATCAACGTGCATAGATGAACTACGTGAACCGCTCTGTGCCATCGAAACAGCCGTCGCCTGCAACAACCAGGTTTGGCGTCCAAGCTGCGCCGTATTGAGAGATATCCCTTACGACACCTTCGTGGGACGACGCGTCGAATATGTGATTCTGAAATCCGGATTCGTTAACGAGAACAGGGTGCCCAAGGCCGAGGGGCGTGGCGATTATTCCGAAGCTGATATTCCGGATCATATTGAGGATCCTGACTATTTCGACGTCGGTTGGTTCACTTCAAATACATTCCAAGCCCGCGTCTTGGAACGCGTGTGCGGTTCCGTTGTGGCGACTTGCGATGGGAATTCCTGGAACGACGAGATTTACTCGGTCAATTCGCAAAATGGGTTGTGGGCTTTAAGTTGGAAAGAGTCATTCGACCAGTCACATTGGTTCGTTGATTGAGCCGGTGTCCGCCGCGCCTCGTTGATCCGCGTTATCCTGCGCGCGAACTTCCTGTGATCGCGCCTCCTGCGCCCGCTGCCGCATCGCATTGTCCGCGGCGCGGCTGGCGAGCTCCGGCGGCAGGCCGGTATCGAGCAGGGGCGCCATAATTTCGGCACGGGTGCCCGCATCCGCTCCCACTTGAACGCGCAGGTTGGCAGGGAACGCGGTGATGACGCGGGCGGCCGATCCGTTGGCGCGCGCCGGGATCGATGGGACGCGTCTTACAACCGGATGGCGCGACAATCGGCGTTTGCCTATCCTAAGTGGCTTGGTGCCTCAAAAATAGCCATGAGCCGCTTATCGTCGCTCTGTTATCCGGTCGCCGTCTCACTCACCTTGCTGTCAGGCTCCCTTGGTGCATTCGCCGATGAGGTCGTGATTGACGGGCGGAAGATCTTGTTCAACCGGGCCCATTTGGAAATTATCACGCCGACCAGCTATATCGCGTCCCCATGTATGGGGAATTTGCTGACACCACTATGCGCCATAAGGACTTTGATTGGGTGCGGGCACTACGTATGGAATCCGGCCTGCGCAGCGATGAATAGCAACGTTTATAAGTCAGAGGACATTCGAATCGAGTACGTCATTCTTGAGGCCGGCCCCGTCAACACTGACAGAGTAGCAGCGGTCCTGAGGAACGACTCCGTCTCTGCAGAGGCAGGCGAAGAATCGGATTTTGGAATTTACCCGTGGCTGACCGCGGACGCGTTTCAGGCCCGAGTCATAGAGCGCACCTGCACCGTGAAACAAACTTCGTGCGACCACGTGACTTGGCGCGAATCGATCTACACGGTCAGTCCGCACAAGGGCATCTGGATATTTTCAATGTATGGCCTTTTCCGGCCCGAGGATTGGTTCATCGAATAGTGCCTCGATCAAGGCTGGGTCAAGTTCCGCTTTGATACGCGCCGCCCGTCGGTTTCTACGCCTCCTCCTTCCTCTGCCGCACCGCCTTATCGGCAGCCCGCGGTAAATGGACTTCGCGGCGGGCTTTGGAACTACCGGCCGGCGAGGCTACATAAGCTTCGGATCGAAAAAGACTTTGGCATCGCCCTGCGCGCGGCGGTGCAACTCGGCGATTGTTTCGTCCTCGTTGGTCAACCTGGCCGCGGCGTCGTGTAGCTGGGCCAGATCCGCCTGCTGTCTGGCCAACTCCGCCTGCGCAAGCGCGTGCGCGTCTATGCGCGCGATTACCTCCCGACTGGTGAGGTGGTCGTTGAGACGAACAAAGACGTAATGGCCCAAGGCATCGTAAGCTCGCCGCGCCGCCCACACGGCCTCCTGACCGTCGCCGGTGAGCCGCGTCCGTATCGCAAAAAATTACGGCAGCCACGGCATCCTCCGCATATGCCGGCTCCACTACGTATTTCTCTTCTTCATCCGGCAGCAAGGACATGCACAAGTCCAATTGCTCCTGAAATTCTTTCTCGCTAACCGGCCGTCCTCCGAGGTCATCCCAGACGCAGGCCAGGGCGTGGGCTAGGACATCGGGATCCCCCTCTCCCGTGGCCGTCGCGAACCGAACATAATTCGGAAACTGCCTCTCCGCACACGCAGCGGCAAATGCCACGCGCAGCCGGCTCGTCAACCGCCCGAGCTGTCCGAGCATTTGTTCTTCATCGAATCGCAGCGCTGCCATGCATCGGCCCCGCGGGATTTTCAGGCTCAAGAGCGCTTCGGTCGGTTAAGGGAGAATCTCCGGGCAGGTTGCACCCTATTCCGCGACGTCAAGACGACAGCACCGTCACCTAGGAAGTCACAAGGCGGGCGCGGCTCTAATGCGCCGACGGCGGCGAAAATACAAATACGCCCAGGCGGGGCTCTGTAAGACGGCAAACGTGATCAAAAGTTCGACCCCGAGTCTAGCGATCACTGGAGTGGTCGGTATGCGGCATGCCTCGTCTTTGATGGTGCTACCAATGTGTTCGCGTTCCGGTGAGGCCTCGTAATCTGTGTTGCAATGGTCCAAATACAGCCCGTCGGTCGTGAACCGATGCGCCGCATTTCCAAACCACAAGAATCCCAACACCGTGAGTGTCGCAATAAAGGTCTTTGCCACGGCAGGAAGCACCGGGGGCGGAGCAGGCCCTCCGGACCTATGTCTCAGTCGGCTTCCCACCATCAGATATGCGTAGGCCGGGATCTGTGGAACCAGCAGAATCATGACGCCGATGCCAGCCCAAATTACGATACCGACCAGATTCAAGCGGCACGCTGCCAAACCATCGGCGAAATCAGCGTGGACATCGCCCGCAGCATACTCGCTAGCGTTTCCGGCGTAGACGGATGCGCAAGCTTCCTCCTGGCTGTTATGCTCTAACCAAGCCTCTGCGTGCGAAGCCCCCCACAGCAGGCCCGCAGCCGTCAAAACTACGAGGTACCATTTGATCACAACGCGGAGCATGGAATCCGATGGGTCGGCCGCCATCACTGGTTGTATGGTTATTCTGTTTTCTCC
>JBAVNO010000180.1:0-10612 GCA_049691095.1 Alphaproteobacteria bacterium
ATAGTTGGCCGAGTTCACCGACAGGGTCGAATCGTCGACCGGCGCGCCGTCGGAGATCACCATCAGGATGCGCCGCTGCTCGGGCCGCGACAGCAGGCGCTGGTGCGCCCACAGCAGCGCCTCGCCGTCGATGTTCTCCTTCAGCAGGCCCTCGCGCAGCATCAGGCCCAGATTCTTCCGCGCGCGGCGAAGCGGCATGTCGGCGGATTTATAGATGATGTGGCGCAAGTCGTTGAGCCGCCCGGGACCGGGGGGCTTGCCGTCGGCGACCCAGCGTTCCCGCGACTGGCCGCCCTTCCAGGCCCGGGTGGTGAAACCCAAAATCTCCACCTTCACGCCGCAGCGCTCGAGAGTGCGGGCCAGGATGTCGGCGCTCATGGCCGCCACCGTGATCGGCCGGCCCCGCATCGAGCCCGAATTGTCGATGAGCAGCGTCACCACCGTGTCGCGGAACTCGGTCTCCTTCTCCTGCTTGAAGGACAGGGGATGGTGGGGCGCCGCCACCACGCGGGCGAGCCGCGCGGCATCCAACAGCCCTTCGTCCAGGTCGAACTCCCACGCCCGCGACTGCTTGGCGAGCAGGCGCCGCTGCAGCCGGTTGGCGAGCCGGCTGATCACGCCCTGGAGATGGGACAGCTGCTGATCGAGGCTCAACCGGAGGCGCGCCAGCTCTTCCGAATCGCACAACGTCTCGGCCGGCACCACCTCGTCGTATTCCGTGGCGTAGGCGCGGTAAAAGCCGCCCGGCGGCAGGTTGGACAACCGGTCCGCCTGGCCGCGCCGCGCCGCCTGGCCCGGCTGGTCCTCGCCGCTCGCCATCGCCTCGTCGCTCTCCGACAGGGAGAGCGTGTCGCTTCGCGTCGATCCGGTGCTGCTTTGGCGCGGGTCGAGGCCGGCCGCGCTCAGCATGCCGCTCGCGCCCGACTGATCGCCCGCTTCCTGCTCGCTGGCGTCCTCTCCGTCGGAGTCCCGGTCCGTCGAGGTCTCGTCGGTTCGGGTGTCTTCGTCCAAGAGATCGAGGTCGGCGATGAGCCGCATCAAGGCGGACGCGAACCGCTCTTGATCGCCGACGAAGCGGCCGAGCTCGCCCAGATCGCGGCGGATCTGGGGCGGCAGCGCCGCCTTCCAGAAGTTCACGGCCTGCTGGGCGGTTTGCGGCGGCGTCTCGCCGGTCAGCGCCTCGCGCGCCAACAGGCGCATGGCCTCGGCCAGCGGCACGTCGTCCCGCGACTGCACCTGCTCGAGACCCTGCCGGCGGCAGCGGTCCTCGACCGCGGCCTGAAGGTTGGCGGCGATGCCGGCCATGCGCCGCGCGCCCAGCGCCTCGACCCGGACCTGTTCGACGGCGTCGAAAATGGCCCGCGCCGCCGCGCCCGGCGGCCGGCAGCGCCGGTGCAGCCGTTCGTCGTGGTAGCGCAAGCGGAGCGCGGCCGAATCGGCTTCGCCGCGAAGACACGCGATTTCGTGAAGGGGCAGCGCGCGGGGAGGCTGGGGTAGGGTGACGTCCTGGCCGGAAACGCCGGCCGGGCCGCCGCCGAACGAGACGGTGACGGAAGGCGACGCGGAGACCGCGCGGACCGCCGCCGCGGTCACGCGCTTGAACAGCTCGAGCGGGGATTCGTCGGACCGCAGGGGCATCGAGGCTTGCGCCTACACCGGCCGTACGGCGACCGCCGAATCGGGGAGTTCGACGCCGAAGCAGCGCTGGTAATACTCCGCCACCACGGGCCGCTCGACCTCGTCGCACTTGTTGAGGAAGGTCAGCCGGAAGCCGAGCCCCAGATCGCCGAAGATGCGCGCGTTCTCCGCCCAGGTGATCACCGTGCGCGGCGACATCACGGTCGAAATGTCGCCGGCGATGAAACCGTTGCGGGTGAGGTCGGCGAGCTCGACCATCGCGGCCACCGTCTTGCGGCCCTCCTCGGTGTCGTAGGATGGCGCCTTGGCGAGCACGATCTTCACCTCTTCGTCGTGGGGCAGATAGTTGAGCGTGGCGACGATGTTCCAGCGGTCCATCTGCCCCTGATTGATCTGCTGGGTCCCGTGATAGAGGCCGGTCGTGTCGCCCAGCCCCACGGTGTTGGTGGTGGCGAACAGGCGGAACGCCGGGTGGGGACGGATGACGCGGTTCTGGTCGAGCAGCGTCAATTTGCCTTCGACCTCGAGCACGCGCTGGATCACGAACATGACGTCGGCGCGTCCGGCGTCGTATTCGTCGAACACCAGGGCGGTGGGGCGCTGAATGGCCCAAGGCAGCATGCCCTCGCGGAACTCGGTCACCTGCTGGCCGTCGCGAAGCACGATCGCATCCTTGCCGATGAGGTCGATCCGGCTTATGTGGCTGTCGAGATTGATGCGCACGCACGGCCAATTGAGACGGGCCGCGACCTGCTCGATGTGCGTCGATTTGCCGGTGCCGTGATAGCCCTGGATCATGACCCGCCGGTTGTGGGCGAACCCGGCTAGGATCGCGAGCGTCGTGTCGCGGTTGAAACGGTAGGCGTCGTCGACGTCGGGCACGTGCTCGCTCGGCTGGCTGAAGGCCGGAACCTGCATGTCGGTGTCGAGCCCGAAGGTCTGGCGGGCGGAGATGACGATGTCGGGCAGGCCGTTGGGGTGAGCCGTGGTATCGCCGGAGTGCGGAAGTGTCATGTCAATACGATCCAATAATTGTCGAATTCGGGTCCGTCAGCCGCAAAGGCGCTTCAACAGACCGTAGGCGTGGTTGATCAGCTTCAGCTTTTCTTCGGCCGCCTTGTCGCCGCCGTTGGCGTCGGGATGATGGCGCTTGACCAGTTCCTTGTAGCGCGCCTTCAGGTTGGCGAGGCTTACCGGCGGCCTTAGTTCGAACAGGGCGAAGGCCTGGGATTCGGGTGCCTTGCCCGGCGATGCGCCGGAGGCGCCGGCGGAGCCGTGCCGAGGGCGGGACTCCTCGTCCGCCGCCGCGTCGGCGAAAAAGCCGAAGGGATCGCGGAACCGCTTGGCCGCCGCGCGGCCGAAGCGGGCCGCCATCCCGATCGGCCAAGTGGGCCGCCACCCCACCACGTCCTCGCGCACGGAGGACTCCACCTCCTGTTCGCTCATCCCGGCATAGAAATTCCAGGACCGGTTGTAGGCGCGCACGTGGTCGAGACAGAACCAGTAATAGTTCCGAAGATCGTCCCGCGCCCGGGGCGCGCGGTGCAGCCCGGCGTTGGTGCAGCCCGGATGCTCGCACGGGCGCCCGTGGCCGCCTGCCGAACCCTGGTCGGTCGAATGGGGTGGGACTCGGAACTGGACCATCACCAAAGTATGGGTGGATCGAGGCCCGGAAACAAGGGGTTACGCCCGGTTTTCCCGATCCGGAAGGGTTGTGCCGCGTCCAAGGCAACCGATCGGCTCGACCACCCGGCGGTCCTTGACAGGCGGCAGGGCGGCCGTAATGTCGGCGTCCACACGCACACGGTTGCCGCCGCACCGTTATCGCCCGCGCCGGAATCGCCCGCGCCGTCATCGCCCGCGCCGGTATCACCAAGAGGCGCCATTGCTGGTCCGTCGTCTCCTCCGTGCCAAGCTGGCTGAAGCGCTCGATCCGGTCCGGCTCGAAATCATCGATGAATCCGACCGGCATGAGGGCCATGCCGGGGCCAGGCCCGAGGGCGAAACCCATTTCCGGATCGAGGTGGTGTCCGAGGCCTTTCGCGGAAAATCGCGGCTCGAGCGCCAGCGCATGGTGCACGCGGTCCTGGCGGGCGAGATCGGCGCGCCCGTTCACGCGCTTTCGCTGCGCACCCTGACGCCAGAGGAAGACAAGGCAACCTAACTCCCAGTATTGGCTGACTTCTTTTGATCGCCAAGTGATCGGCCGCCGAATCGCCGCGCATCTTGCGGCGCCGATACTATACAACCTTAGATACATGTGTTTAACTTTCTGTTTACCCACGATGGCGTACTCGTGTATACGCCTTTAGGTTGCAGTATCGTTATAGGTTGCAATTATAAGGAACATACGAGACGGAACTGTCGAGGGGGTGAATAGGCCATGAGTACGCTTGTGAACCGCAACGTGACCGTGTCTGGCCACCGCACCAGCATGCGACTGGAGCCGGCGATGTGGGAGGCGTTGGAGGAAATCTGCACGCGCGAGAACTTGACCATCCATGCCGTGTGTTCGCTTGTCGATGCGCGCCGGACGCAGTCGTCGCTCACGGCGGCGATGCGGGTGTTTATCCTCGGTTATTTCCGGGCCAGTACGCTGCAGGCGGAGCAATCGCCGCGCAGCGTCAATCTCAATCGTGCGATAGGCTACGTCGCAGGGCCCGGGGCTTCGACCGCGGGCCTGGTTGCCGCGGCCCGCATGTAGCCAGGCCGCCGCTCCCGGGGCGGCCCCCGTTTGGCTCCGCCGCGGGGGCTGATGGCGCTGGGGCTGTTGGCGCTGGGGCTGTTGGCGCTGGGGCTTACTTGCGCTTCTGGCCGGCAGAGTTCGGGTCCGCAGATTTCGGGTCCGCAGACTTCGGGTCCGCAGACTTCGGGTCCGCAGACTTCGGGCCGGAAGACTTGAAGCCGGTATAGAAATCCGGGTAATCGCGTCGCACGATCTCGCCGTTGCTCGCCATGGCGTGGCAGGTGTCGATATGGGCGGGCTTGAGCTTTGAGCCCGATGAGCCCGAGCCCCGATCCGTGGGCGAGTCTCCGAGAAAGCGTTCCGGGCGCAGGGGCGCGATGGTCTGAAAGGCCACCGTCGCCATCGGGCCCAGGAGCTCGACCAGATGGCGGCAGCCCTTGGTGCCGCCAAGCTCCGCGCGCACGGTCCGCGCCCATCCGGGGCCGATCCGCCGTCCGACCAAGACCGCGAACGCGGGCTCGATGTCGGGACAAATCCGGTACGGCACCGCGTCCATGCGGGCCTCCACACCGCGCACGACCAATTCATCGTCCACCGTAAGACGCATCCACATTTCGTGAACGGGCGTGCCTGCCTCGATCACGCCGCGGTCGGCATTCGGGAAGGCGTAGGATTTGGTGTCGGTGAGACGCGCCTCGACGTCCCACAATCCGTCTTGCCGAAGATAGCCCCGGCAATCGATCCGGCGATGGTGAATCGGCTCGCGCGCCGCGGGCGTTGAGAGAGGCATGGCCGTCCTGCAAGGGTTGAACCGGCGACGCCGGCCGGTCCGGCAACCGGCCGCAAATCGGCCGGCGGAAAATCGCCGGACGGGTGCGGACCCGATTAGCTCAGGCCGCCGAACCCGCTTCCGAAGATGAACGCGTCGCGGTCCTTGAGATCGTTTTCGAGCTGTTTGTGCACCTCGGCATATAGATCCCGGATCGACACGATGCCGACGATGCGGTTTCCATCCATCACCGGCATGTGCCGGTAGTCGCCGGCGCGCATCCGCGTAAGCGCGTCCTCCGCCGGGTCATCGGGCGCGAGCACGTCGGGATTCTTGGTCATGACGTCGGAAAGCTTGGTGACGTTCGGGTCGCGGCCCTTGGCGACGACGCGCGTGGCAAGGTCGCGTTCGGTGAAAATCCCCTCGAGCGTCCCGCTCTTGGTGACAAGGACGGCTCCGACGCGGCGCTCCGCCATCAGTTCCGCCGCCTGGCGCGCGGTCCCGTCGCGCGTGAGCTCGCATATGAATCTCTGATTTCCGATCACGTCCGGAAGAATTTTGCGCGCCATCCTATGCTCCCTTACCCTTCGCGGACACGACGCGGCACCTCCGAAAAACGATATGGCCTCGTCGTGGTTCGGCGTCGGGCATTCCTGGATCGGTTACGACGGTTAATTTTCGCAACGTCGGTGATGAACGGTCAACGGGGTATTTTGCGTCGAATACGGAAACATGCGGCCGGCGCCTTCCCTTCGCGGGTGCAGCACGACCGGGTCAAAAAGGCGCAACAGACCGCCTAATGGCTTGCCGGCGTTACGGAACTGCGGGGCGGAATGATCCGGATCGAGGTGATCTGGTTGCGTTTGCGCCGCAGAATTTCGAAGCGGAACCCGAAGAAGGTGAAGATCTGCCCGACTTCGGGCAGCCGGCGGGCCTCGTGAATGACGAGACCGGCGACGGTTGCCGCCTCCTCGTCGGGCAGCGGCCAGTCGAAACGGCGGTTCAGATCGCGGATCGTGGTGTTGCCGGAAACGATGATCGACCCGTCGGGCTGCGGCCACACGCCGGCGATCGACTGATCGTACTCGTCCGAGATATCGCCGACGATCTCCTCGAGAATATCCTCGAGCGTGACGATGCCCATGAGCGAGCCGTACTCGTCCACAACCAGCGCGAAATGCTCGCGCCGGCGGCGGAACGCCTGGAGCTGATGGATGAGGCTGGTCGATTCGGGAATGAACCACGGCTTGGCGGCGAGCCCCCGGATGTCGATGTCCTCCACATGCCCGGCCTTCTCGTAGACCGCCTTGATCACCGTCTTGGCGTGCAGGATGCCGACGATGTTGTCGGGTTGGCCGCTAAAGAGCGGCAGCCTGGTGTAAGGGCTCGCCAGAACCTGGTCGATGATGCGGTCCAGCGGCTCGTCGGCGTCGATCATGGCCATGTCGTTGCGGTGGATCATGATCTCGCCCACGTCGACCTGGTCGAGATCGAGAATGCTGCGCAGCATGGCCCGCTCGTGGCGGATCGTCTCGCCCGGCCCGGCATGGAGATCGATGGCGCCGCGAAGCTCTTCGGGCGTGGTCACTCCGATGTCCACCGTGCTCTTGACGCCGAATACGCGCAGCGTCGCGGTGACGAATACCTGGACGGCGTGGGTGATCGGCGACAGCACGATCACCAGCGCCCGCACCGCCGGCGCCAACCGGAGCGCCGTGCGGTCCGCATTGTTGATCGCATAGGTCTTGGGCAGCACCTCGCCGAAGACGAGGATGAGCACGGTCATGATGGCGGTGGCGTAGACGACGCCGCGGTCGCCGAATAAGGCGATCAGCGTGCTGGTGGCCAGCGCCGAGGCCAGGATGTTGACCAGGTTGTTGGCAAGCAGCAGCGTTCCGATCAGCCGCTCCTTCTGTTGGCCCAGGATGCGCGCGATCTGGGCGCGCCGGTCGCCTTCCTTGGCGAGCTGGTGAATGTGCAGCCGCGAGGCCGCCGTCAGCGCGGTCTCGGAGCTGGCGAAAAACGCCGACAGCACGATCAAGATTATGATCGCGCCGATCGTGATCAGGAGTTCGGTATTCATGGCGTGCTCGGGTCAATGACTGTGGTCGCGGGTGTCTTTTCCGGTTCGCGCCTCGACGGCGCACCCATACCAGGCAAGGTTCGGGTCAGGCGGCGACCGCGGTTTCGAGAAGGTCTTCCACGCTGTCCATGCCCACGTCCGCGGACAGGAAGGCCTTGCCGATGCCGCGGCTCAAAACGAAGGTCAGCTTTCCGTCCTTGACCTTCTTATCCTGGCGCATGTGGGCGAGCAGCGAATCGACGCTCAAGGTCCGGCCCCGCACGGCGCGCAAAGACGCGGGCAGGCCGATCGTCTCCATGTGCCGCTTTGCGCGCTCGGCCTCCTCGTGCGGGCAGTAGCCGAGCCGCACCGAAAGCGCGAACGCCATCGCCATGCCGATGGCCACCGCTTCGCCGTGCAACAGCTCGTCGCCGTAGCCGGTTTCGGCCTCGAGCGCATGGCCGAAGGTGTGGCCGAAATTGAGCAGCGCACGCTCTCCGGCTTCCCGTTCGTCGGCGGCGACCACGGCGGCCTTGGCCTTGCAGCTTGCGACCACCGCATGCTGGCGCGCCGCCGCGTCGCCGTCGCGCACGGCGGGCCCGTGCCGCTCCAGCCACTCGAAGAACGCACGGTCGCGGATGAACCCGTATTTGACCACCTCGGAGTAGCCGGCCAGGAGCTCGCGCTTGGGCAAGGTATCCAAGGTCGAAACGTCGGCCAGCACCAGGCGGGGCTGGTGAAACGCGCCCACCAGATTCTTGCCGTGGCGGGTGTTGATGCCGGTCTTGCCGCCGACCGAACTGTCCACCTGCGACAGCAACGTGGTCGGGACCTGGATGAAATCGATTCCGCGCAGAACGATGCTGGCGCAAAAGCCGACGAGATCGCCGATTACGCCGCCCCCCAGCGCGACCAGCGTCGAGCCGCGGTCGACGCCGAGGTCGAGCACGCCCTCCACCAAATCGCGAAGGTGGGCGAAGTCCTTGGTCTTTTCGCCCGGCGGCAGCACGATTTGCACGCACGCCAGGCCCGACGCCGCAAGCGCCGCCTCGAGCCGCGGCAGATGGAGCGCCGCCACCGTCTCGTCGGTGATCACGATGACCCGCGGCTGGCGCACCAAGGGGCGGACGTGCCGGCCCGCATCGTCCAATAGATCGCGGCCGACGAGGATGTCGTATCCCCGCGCACCGAGTTCCACGCGCACGGTCGAAAAGCCGCTCATGACACGGCGTGATGGGGCTCGGCCGGCCGGCGCGTCTCCAGATAGGCGCGCAGCGCCTCGATGACGCGCGCCACCGTGGTGTCGCGCGGTGCGTCGGTGACGTCGACGGTGATGTCGGCGGTGGCGTAGACCGGATAACGCTCGGCCATCAGCTTTTCCAGAACCTCGCGCGGCTCGCCCTGTTGGAGGAGCGGGCGGTTATTGCGCCGGCTCACCCGCCGCAGCAGCAGATCGACCTCGGCCCGCAGCCACACCGAGATGGCGCACTCGCGGATCTTGGCGCGGGTCTGCTCGTTCATGAATGCGCCCCCGCCGGTCGCCAGCACGTGTACCGGCCCGTCGAGGACCCGCGCGATCACCCGCCGCTCGCCCTCGCGGAAGGCGGTTTCGCCGTGGATGGCGAAGATGTCGGGAATCGAGCAGCCGGCGGCCTCGGCGATCTCGGTGTCGGCGTCGATGAAGGGAAGGCCGAGGTGCTCCGCGAGCTTGCGGCCGATGCACGTCTTCCCGGCCCCCATCATGCCGATGAGCACGACGGTCCTCGGAACCCTGAGTGGAGGAGGAACGGTCATCTGCGCGGTGACGCTTCTGGTGCGGGTCGCGCACGACATTGATACGCGGATCGGCGAGGGCTAGACTGCCGCAAACCTGCCATAATCGGTTTTTAACACAAACCAGTTGGCATGTCGCTAGAGCAGGACCCCGCGGGGCTCTGGCGGCGCTCGCGCGGGGGCGCTTGAGCCCCCGGACACCATGCGCGAACACCACTCGCGGGATCGGCCGGGTCGCCTCAACAGGGTAGTCTCAATGATGCGGAAGTTTACGTTCTTTCTGAGCGTGGCCGCGGTGGTCGCGGTCGTGGTCGGCGTGGGTATTCTTGCGGCATGGGACATCCCCGCCCCAACGGCGCACGTGGAGAAAGTGATCCCGGATGACCGTTTCGCCCGATAGGTGCGCCCCCGGCCGGCGCGCCCGCGATCGGCGTAGCCCAGACCGGCGCACCCCCGACCGGCGCACCCCCGATCGATGCATGTGTGACGCGCGTGCCGTGCGCCCCTTTCCTCGACGCGGACGCTTGACCATCGCGGGCCTGATCGCGGCCGCAAGTCTGGTTTCAGCCGGGGCGTTCGGTTTGGCCACCGGCGCGAACGGCGCCGAACCGCAGCCCGGCGTGGGTGCTCCGGTCAAACTGGCGCCGCCGAAGAGAACCGCCGTTCCCGAGCTCGTCCCCGACGATTACGGCAAGCAGCCCCAGGCGCCGTCGGCGGCGCCGAAGGCCTTGCCGCTTCTGCCGGCCCCGGGGCCAACGCCGCCAGCCGCACCGGCGGCGGGAGACTCGCGCCTGAAACCGCTTGCGCCGGCGGTCCAGGTCCGTCCGCTCGAGGCCGTCGATCCCGATTCGGCCGGCGTGCTGGCCGAGGGCGCGGGCGGTCTGGGCGTCGGCATGTGGGACGGAACGCCCCGGGCCCTGGTGGAGCGTTTGATCCCGGCACTTCCCGCCAAGACCACGTCGCGGGCCGCGCGCGATCTCATGGCGCGGCTGCTTCTCTCGGTGGCGGCGGTACCCGAAGGACCACAGGGCAAGAGCCTGATCGCGCTCCGCGCCCAGCAGTTGGCGGCCATGGGCGACGCCAAGGCCATGGCGCAACTGCTCGACGCCGCCCCGGCGCAGCCGGCGGGCGAGGAATTGGCCAGGCTGCGGGTCGAGGCGCTGTTGCTCGCCGGCGACGCCGACCGCGCATGCGAGAAAGTGCCGGCGCTCATTCACGATTTTCCCGGCCCGTTCTGGCAGAAGGCGCTGATCTTCTGTCAGATCACGTCCGGAAAGCCCGAACAGGCCCGGCTCGGCCTGTCGGTGTTCAAGGAGGCTCAGCGCAACAGGGATCCGGCGTTCATCCACCTTGCCGCGCTGCTGTTGGGCGACAAGCCGAAGGGCGATTTGCCCTCGTTCCGCCCCGATGCCGTCGATCTGGCGATGATCGGGCGGATGGGCCCGCTGTTGCCGACCGAACTCGCGGGCAGCGACGATCCGGCGGTCCTGCGGATCGTGGCCACGGCCCCCGACTCCGATCTCGCGGTGCGGCTCGCCGTGGCCGAGCGGGCGGAGGCCGTCGGATCGCTGTCCGCGGAACGGCTTTCCGACATCTACGCCGCCGTCACCTTCACGCCCGAGGATCTGGCCAATGCGCTCAGCGCCGCCGAGAGGGAAGGCGGCGCGCGGGGACGCGCGCTCCT
>JBAVNO010000181.1:0-7864 GCA_049691095.1 Alphaproteobacteria bacterium
CAGGTCATGGACCGGCGCGCGTCCGATCGGATCGGCGGCTAAACCGCGCCCGAACGCGCGGCCACGCGGTTGGTTTCACCAACTCTTAACCATAAACCCCTAGGATTTGCTTGAGGCCGCAGGCGTCGCGAGGCGTCGGGCTTCGCGCGAAGCCGGTCGGCCGGTCCCACCCGAACCCCGTCGAGCGACAGAGATGTCAGCGATGTCCTCCGGACAGCCTTTCATCGCCCCGCCTGGTGCGCCCCTTCACGTGGCGATCATCATGGACGGCAGTCGGCGTTGGGCGCAGGCGCGCGGTCTGCCGCGGGCCGCCGGCCACAAACAGGGGATGGAAGCGCTTCGCCGCGCGGTGCGCGCTTGCCCCGGGCTCGGGATCGGATACCTCACCGTGTTCGCCTTCTCCTCGGAAAACTGGAGCCGGCCCGCGGACGAGGTGGACCATCTGATGGGACTGCTCAGGAGCTACATGCGCCGGGAGCTTCCGAGCCTCGCGCGCGAGGGCGTCCGCGTCCGCGTCATCGGCGAGCGCAGCCGGTTGCCGCGGGACATCGCGGCCCTCGTCACGGAGGCCGAAACGCTCACCCGTAGCAACCGCACGCTCACCTTGACCATCGCGCTGAACTACGGCGGACGGCAGGAGCTGGTCCACGCGGCGCGCCGTCTTGCAGCCGAGGTCGCCGCCGGCGCGATCCGCCCCGATGACATCGACGAGACCGTGGTGCAAGAGCATCTTTTCGCCCCCGACATCCCCGACCCGGACCTGGTGATCCGCACCAGCGGCGAGCAGCGTCTCAGCAATTTCCTGTTGTGGCAGGCGGCCTACACCGAGTTCGTCTTCACGCCGACGCTATGGCCGGACTTCGACGAGGCGGAACTCGCGGCCGCCGTCCACGAATTCAAGACCCGGGACCGCCGCTTCGGCGGCCTCCGGGAGCGCGCCTAGCCCCCGATCCTCCTCGGGCCGTCCTCTCGAGTCTCGGCAGACGGCAGGAACCGTCGCGCCATCAAGTCCGAATTTGGATCCGGTCGCCGTGTCCGGACGGCCCCCGGGTCGCATACCCGCAACGGCGACCTCCCGGCGCGGTCACACGTGGCCGTTTCCGCGTCCGCGCGCGGACTCCCGCCGCCACCGTTCGCCGGTGTCCGAAAAATGTCAGCTATTCTTACAACTTAACCATCTTGTGTTTTTGGGGATATGGCTAAGCATTTGATTTGCCATGATTTCCAAATTTGGACCGGCGATTGCATTCAAACCTCATCTTAGAAAACGGCGCTAAGTCCGTTGCTGGCAACAAAGAAAGACACACACGGGATCAGGGTTAACGCCGGGGGATGGTGGCGAACATGGCGATCGGGCGGATTACACGAATTGCAGCGGGGGCGGCGTTTCTGGTTCTGGGACCGGTTTTGTCGGCCCAGGCAGCCAGCATTGATTTTAGTTTTGACACTCTGGCCAACAATGCCAACAACGCCGCCGTCCAGACCTATATGAACGGCATGCTCCCCGGCGGGGCCTCGGTCGTTGTGACGGGGGCTGTGGCTTCCAAAACCTACACCGGTGACGGCCACGTCGTCGGGCCCAACTACAGCACGCCGCTCACCCTCGGTAACACGAACGATGGGGTCCAGCATGGGGGTGCCGCCGATACGTTCATCATGAACAATAGCCCGACCGACCGCATCACGATGGTGTTCACCGGGCTCACGATCTTCAACATCAGCTTCGATCTCGAGATCTTCCCGGATGGGACCTGCCCCAACACCAGCCATTGCACCGCCGCAAACTGGCCCGACTTCGAGCTCGCTGCGGATGGATCGCTGATCGAACAGTGGTTAGGTTTGGTGCCCGGTACGGGCGGCACCTACAGCGTGTCCCCGGCAATGCATACCCTCGAAACGGCTCCGCAGCTTCTCACCGTGAGCGGCACCTGGTACTTCCCGGGAGGCGTCACGAAGCTCGAGTTCATCGACTGGCCCGCCCATATCGGCATCGACAATCTCAGGTTCAACGTTCCCGAGCCGGCGTCGTTTGCGCTGCTGGGCTTCGGGCTGATTGCGCTCGGGTCGGGTCGACGGCGGTCCAAGACGGGTGCCGAGAAGGCGTAATTCCGCCCCCTCTATCGACATGAGGCGAGCCCCGGACCGGGGCTCGTTTCGTTTTTCGGACATCGCGAGGCGCGTTATGCGCGGATAGAAACGGCGCGGGCGGCAGCGCCAGTTTGCCGGCTTATGGGCAGCGGCGGCCCAGCGGGAAGACGGGCGTCCTAGCGCGCGGCGCCGGCCGCCGGGAATATGCGGAAGGTGACGCCGCCCAGCACGTAAGCCTCGCGCCGGTGCACGTCCCTGAACGGCAGAAGCACGGAGCGATGCCGGATCTCTCCCAGCGGCGTATCGGTTTCCCCGTCGTATTTCCAGGGCTGTCCGCGTGAGAACACGAACGGCAGGCCTTCGAGCAGTTCGTCGAGGACGCAGTATTCCGGAATCTGGTCGATCGAGGCCGGCAGCCCGCCGATGAGCGCCAACAGTTCCGTTCCGAAGGCGTCGAAGACGAGTCGACCGTCCGTTTCCCGAAAGAGAACGAAACACTGGTTCCACGGCAAGGGATTGCGCCTCGGGTCGAAGTCGACATAGACGGGCACGCCCTCGATCCGCCGCAGCGCCTGCCAATAGAACAGGAGCCGGTTGGCGCGCCGCTGCTCGAGCTGGGCGTCGGAGCCGGCTCCCGGGCCATATTCCATTTCGGCGGTTTGCACCATGCGGACCTTGTTCTCCCGGGCGTCGCGCAGCCTTATGCCGCGAGACCGCCGATGGCGGAATCCAGGCGTTCCTCCACCGCCCAGCATAGGGCCGCATTGGTTTAGATTTGATTGGCGGCGGCCGCGCAAAAGGGCCTGCCGCCGCATGACGCCGCGTTCCCCGTGCCGAGCGCATCCCGCTGGCACGAGCCCCGGCCACGGCGGGACATGGCGCGCGAGCGGTGCGCCGCGGCGAGGGCGCGATTCGCCCCGATCATGGCGGAACCGGGGCCGCGGGTAGCATCGGTTGGCTGGGGCACCCACATGTGAAAGGATGACGCTCGGGGATGCCGCCGCGGCTTTTCCCAGCCGGCGGGGCGGGCGCGCATCCCAGCCATTCGAGGGTACCGGAATGTTCACGAAACGCATCACGCTCTTCACACTCCTCGGCTTCGAGGTGCGCGTCGACATGAGCTGGATCTTCCTGGCCGTGCTCGTCACCTGGACGCTCGCGGCCGGAGTCTTTCCCGCCTATTACCCGGGCCTCGAAGTCTCGGTGTACTGGTCGATGGGCGTGATCGGCGCGCTGGGTCTGTTCTTTTCCATCATTTTCCACGAGATGTGCCACTCTCTGGTCGCCCGCCGCTATGGGCTGCCGATGGGCGGGATCACCTTGTTCCTGTTCGGCGGCGTCGCCGAGATGAAGGACGAGCCGGCGAACCCGATGACCGAGTTCCTCATGGCCGTCGCGGGTCCGGTATCCTCGCTCGCACTCAGCCTGGCCTTCCACGTCTCACACTGGGTGCTGGCCTTGTTCGGCGTTTCGGTGGCGGTCACCGGCGTGGTTTCCTACCTCGGCTACATCAACCTCATCCTGGCCGTGTTCAACCTGGTTCCGGCGTTCCCGCTCGACGGCGGCCGCATGCTGCGCGCGGCGTTGTGGTACTGGAAGGGAAACCTGCGCTGGGCGACCAGGGTTGCGTCCCGCATCGGCAACGGATTCGGCATCCTGCTCATGGTGTTCGGGGTCATCAGCCTGGTGCAGGGCAATCTGATCGGCGGCATATGGTGGTTCCTGATCGGCATGTTCGTGCGCGGCGCCGCTGCGATGTCGTACCAGCAGGTGCTCGTCCGCCAGGGTTTCGAGGGGCTCCCGGTGCGCCGCGTCATGACCCAGGCGCCGGTCAGCGTCCCGCCTTCGCTGACGCTTGGCGAGCTGGTGCAGGATTATTTCTACCATCATTATTTCAAGACCTTTCCCGTGGTCGAGAACGGCCGCGCCGTGGGCTCCGTTTCGGTCAAGGACGTCAAGCGCATACCGCGCGAGCGCTGGGGCCAGGCGACGGTGGCCGACGTGATGACGCCACTGTCGTCGGAGAATTCGATCCGGTCCGACGCCGACGCCTTCGACGCGCTTCAACTCATGACTCGGACCGGCAACAGCCGGCTGGTGGTCACTGAAGGCGGCCGGCTGGCGGGCATCGTCGCGCTCAAGGACATGATGAATTACCTGTTTCTCAAGCTCGAGCTCGAGGAGCGCGAGCCCGGAGACCTGGGCGAGCCGTTCGCCGAGTCCTGATCCCGGCGCCGCCGCCCGGTCGCAGGCCCGGCGCTGACGCAGAGGCGCATCCCGCCGGGTCCCAGGCTGGGCGGCAATCGGGGCGTTCTCGGGAACCCGTTCGGGGGACGTGGTGACGGATTCGCTTGACCTGATCACCTGGGCGCTGCTCGCCCTTCCCATGCCGCTCGTCTTCGTGCTGTGCGTGGCGGGCTACCTTTGGCGGCGGAACGGACGGGAATGAACGGTCCCGTCGCCGTCGCATTCGTCTTGTACCTGGCCGCCATGATCGCGATCGGCGCGGTCGCCTACCGCCTGGTCGAAAGCCATCCCGACTACATCCTGGGCGGACGGCGGCTCGGCCCCACCGTCGCCGCCTTGAGCGCGGGCGCGTCCGACATGAGCGGATGGCTGCTCCTGGGCCTGCCCGGTGCGGTCTACGTCTCGGGCCTCAACCAGATGTGGATCGCCGTCGGGCTCACGATCGGCGCCTATCTCAACTGGCAGGTCTTGGCCGCGAGGCTGCGGCGCTATACGGAGCTCGCCGGCGATTCGCTCACGCTTCCCGACTATCTCGAGAACCGGTTCCGCGACCGCTCGCGTCTGCTGCGCGCCGCGTCCGCGATCGTGATCCTGTTCTTCTTCACCATCTACACCTCGGCCGGGCTGGTCGCCGGCGGAATCCTGTTCAAGGAGTCCTTCGGCCTCGATTACGCCACCGCGCTCTGGATCGGCGCGGCGGTCATCGTGTCCTATACCTTCCTGGGCGGTTTCTTCGCCGTGTGCTGGACCGACTTCGCGCAGGGAATCATGATGTTCGTCGCCCTGCTCGCGGTCCCGATCGTCGCCATCGACGGCATGGGCGGATGGGCGCAAACCGTGGAGCGCGTGGCCCGCATCGATCCCTCGCGCCTCGACGGCCTCGCCGGCATGACGCCCGCGGCGGTGGCCTCGCTGCTGGCCTGGGGGCTGGGCTATTTCGGCCAGCCGCACATCCTGGCCCGATTCATGGCCGTGCGGTCGCCCCGCGACATCCCCAAGGCCCGGCTCATCGGCATGGGCTGGATGATCGTGTCGCTCTACGGGGCGGTGTTCACCGGTTTCGCCGCCGTGGCCTTTTACGCGGACGCGCCGCTGGGCAATCCCGAAACGGCCTTCATCGCGCTGAGCCAGACGCTGTTCAATCCCTGGATCGCGGGCTGGCTGCTGGCCGCCATCCTGGCCGCCATCATGAGCACGGTGAGCTCGCAGCTCCTGGTGTCGTCGAGCGCGCTCACCCAGGACATCTACCGCGCCTTCCTCAAGCGCTCCGCCACCGACCGCGAGCTCCTTTGGCTGGGCCGGGCCGGCGTGGTGGCGATCGCGCTCATCGCCACGCTGCTGGCCCACGACCCGCAGAGCACCGTCTTGAGCCTGGTCGCCCATGCCTGGGCCGGATTCGGGGCCAGCTTCGGCCCGGTCCTGATCCTCTCGCTGGTTTGGGAGCGGACGACGCGAAACGGCGCGCTCGCGGGAATGGCCGCCGGGGCGCTGACCGTCGTCGCCTGGTCCGGGCTGCACCGGTATTTCTTCGACCTCTACGAGATCCTGCCCGGGTTCGCGGCCGGCACGCTCGTTGTCGTCGCCGTCAGCCTGCTGGACAAGCCGCCGGCAGCCGAGATCAGGCGGGAGTTCGCCCAAGCCAAGGGCTAGCGAGCCGCGGCGCGCGACGCCTCAGCGGTTGAGCAGCCACAGGATCAGGCTCAGCACGAGGCTGATCGCGATCGACGTGGTGATCGGAACGTAGACCCGGAAGTTTTCGCGCTCGATGACGATGTCGCCGGGAAGCCGCCCCAGGCCCATTCGCGCCAGCCACGGCCACAGCAGGCCGGCGATGAGCAGGATCACGCCCAGGGTGATGAGGAATCGCGACATCGCGGATCGCAGGCCATGTCAACCGCCGCGCCCGATACGTGCGCGGCCGGTTCGGCTATCTAATCGCGCGGTGTGATCCGGTCAACCGCTCTCGGCCGGCCACCGCAGGCAGCGGCTGCGGGCAATCGCGGAATGGCGGGATGGGGGATGCGGCCTTGAAGGCGGGCGGTGGGACTCAGCGCGAGCCGGGTGAGGCGGCTCCGTCACCGCCCCTCTTTCCGTCACGCGGGCCGCTGCGGCGGTCGGGGCCGCGCCAGGACTGCAACGGCACCACCTTGGGTCCGGGACCTCTTCCGATCTCGTGATCGTGGGTGCGGATGAAGCGCTTGATTCGGGGAGCGAGCTCCTCGCGCCATTTGCGGCCGTTGAATACGCCGTAGTGCCCGACGCCCAATTGCAGATGATAGTGCTTCATGTCGTCGGGCAGATTGGGCGTGATCTCGAGCGCCGCCTTGGTCTGCCCCACGCCCGAGATGTCGTCGAGCTCGCCTTCGATGCACATCAGGGCGGTACGGGTGATGTATTCCGGCAGCACCGGATGCCAGCGCGCGATCATCTCGCCCTTGGGAAGCGCGTGGTCCTGGAACACGGTCTTCAGCGTCTGCAGGTAGAACTCCGCCGGCAGGTCCATGACCGCGCGGTATTCCTCGTAGAAGGAGCGTTTCTTGTCGGCCGCCTCGTCGTCGCCTTGCACCAGATGATCGAACAGCTCGTTGTAGGATTCGAGATGCCGTTCGTAATTCATGGCGATGAAGTTGGTGAGCTGGATGAAACCGGGGTAGACCTTCCGGAACATGCCGGGATAGGGCGGCGGCACATCAGTGACGACGTTCTGCTCGAACCACTCCAGCGGGTGTTCCTCGGCCAGCTTGTTGACCTGTGTCGGTGACTTGCGCGTGTCGATCGGGCCGCCGATCATCGTCAGCGTCGCGGGAACGCAATTGTCGCCCCAGCCCGACATCACCGACACGGCGGCCATCGCCGGGACCGACGGCTGGCACACCGCAAGCATGTGGGTGTTGGGACCGAGCAAGTGCAGGAAGTCGATGAGATAGTCGATGTAATCGTTGAGATTGAACCGGTCCATCGTGACCGGGATCATGCGGCAGTCCAGCCAATCGGTGACGTAGACGTCGTGGTCGGGAAGCATCGTCTCGACCGTGCCGCGCAGCAGCGTCGCGTAATGGCCCGACAGCGGCGCCACGACCAGGAGCTTGGGATCCTTGCGCTCGGCCGCCCGCTTGAAATGCAGCAAGTGACAGTAGGTGCGCTTGATGATGATTTCTTCCTCGACCGCGACCGGCTCGCCGTCGATGACCGTTTCGTTCAAGCCCCATGCCGGCTTGCCGTAGCTCCGGGTCAGATGCTCGAAGATCTCGGCCGCCGAAGCCATGGAGCGTCCCATGGGCGTGCCGGAGAAGGGATTGAACGGGTTCGCGAGTACGGCGCGAAGACCTTCGGTCATGGCCCGCGCCGGCGCCATCGAAAGGCGCGACATCTCGTGCAGGTAATACAGCATCGGCGCACCTACCTTCCTTGGGGTCCGCGGGCCGGACCGGCGCGCCGGCTGCCGCGGGACGAGGGACCTGTTGCGCCCGATCGTCGGTTGTAGCGGCAAGACCTTTAAAGACCGTGAAGATCGCGCGGACTCGAACGC
>JBAVNO010000182.1:0-4770 GCA_049691095.1 Alphaproteobacteria bacterium
GCGAATCGCCACCGCGGCGAGCGGCCCGGGGCGCGGCTGCGAGCCGCTTTGGCCCATGGTCATCGGCCCGGCGCCTTTGCCCCGTTTGCGGGGCCTGTGTTAAATAGCTGGGCCATTCCGGCCCTTATCCTCCGAGAGTTCCCGTGAACCCATGACGGTCGTGACGCGTTTCGCCCCCTCACCCACCGGTTTCCTGCACATCGGCGGCGCACGGACCGCTTTGTTCAATTGGCTGTATGCCCGGCACCATGGCGGGCGCTACCTGCTTCGCATCGAGGATACAGACCGGGCGCGGTCGACCAAAGAGGCGATCGACGCCATCCTGGACGGCCTCTCCTGGCTCGGCCTCGATCACGACGGCGAGGTCGTGTTCCAGTCGGCCAACGCCGCCCGCCACGCCGCCGTGGCCCAAGAGCTGCTTGCGAGGGGGCACGCCTATCATTGCTACTGCACGCCGGAAGAGCTGGCCGAGATGCGCGAACGAGCCCGCTCGGAAGGGCGGCCGATCCGCTATGACGGCCGCTGGCGCGACCGCGACCCGCGCGAGGCGCCGCCGGGCGTTCCCCCCGTGGTCCGGCTGAAGGCGGCGCAAAGCGGCGAGACCATCATCACCGACCTCATTCAGGGCGAGGTCCGGGTCGGCAACGAGCAGCTCGACGACATGGTCCTGCTGCGGGCCGACGGCACGCCCACCTACATGCTGTCCGTGGTCGTGGACGACCACGACATGGAGATCACCCACGTCATCCGCGGCGACGACCATCTGACCAACGCGTTCCGGCAGACCCAGATCTACCAGGCCCTCGGCTGGCCGGTGCCCCGGTTCGCCCACATCCCGCTCATCCACGGCTCCGACGGCGCCAAGCTGTCGAAACGGCACGGGGCGCTGGGCGTCGAAGCCTACCGCGACATGGGCTACCTGCCCGAGGCGCTGCGGAACTATCTGCTGCGGCTGGGGTGGAGCCACGGCGACGACGAGATCATTTCCACCGAGCAGGCGATCGCATGGTTCGACCTCGACACCGTGGGCCGGGCGGCGGCGCGGTTCGATTTCGCCAAGCTGGACAGCCTCAACGCCCATTACATGCGCGACATGAGTGACGAACGCCTAAGCATGCTGGTGGCGCCGTTCGTCGAGCGCAAACTCGGCCGGCCGCTCGACCCCGGCCTTCTCGCCCGGTTGCAGGCGGGCATGGGCGGATTGAAGCAGCGCGCAAATACGCTCGCGGACCTGGCCGAAAATGCCCTATTCTATGTGCGCAACAGGCCGATCCCGATCGACGAGCGCGCGGCCGCGCTGTTGAACGAAGAAGCGTGCCGGCGTCTGTTGCGGCTTCGGGATGAGCTTGCGACGCCATCGCCCTGGAGCGAACCGGCGCTGGAACAAGCGGTGCGTGCGGTCATGGCCGCCGAAGGTGTCGCCCTGGGCCAGGTGGCGCAGCCGCTCCGCGCCGCCCTCACGGGATCGAAGGTTTCGCCCGGAATCTTCGAGGTCATGGCCGTCCTGGGACGGGACGAGACGCTGGGCCGGCTGGACGATGTCGCCGCTATGGTCAAGACTCGGTAAAGGATTTGGGCCATAGATTGTGGCGGTTCGGCGGGTTGGATTGCCGTGCCCGTGGCGCCATATGAACGTGGTTGATGTCGGCCGACGCGATCGCCCACCGCGGTCCCGGGCCGTAGCAAGCGGGTTATCCACATGAATGAGAAACCAGCGGTGAAGTCCACCAAGCCGTCCGCGAAGGCCGCCAAGGCGAAGGCGGATTCAGTGACGCTGATCGACAATCGAACCGGCAAGACATTCGAGCTCCCCGTGCTCGACGGCAGCGTCGGGCCCTCGGTCATCGACATCCGGTCGCTCTATACGGATACCGGCTACTTCACCTTCGATCCGGGTTTCACTTCCACCGGAAGCTGCGTATCCAAGATCACGTTCATCGACGGCGACGCGGGCGTGCTCATGCACCGCGGCTACTCGATCGAGGATCTGGCCGAGCACAGCGACTTCATGGAGGTGTGCTACCTGCTGCTGTTCGGCGAGCTGCCGACTCCGGAAGAGAAGATCAAGTTCCAGAAGAAGATTCAGCACCACACGATGCTGCACGAGCAGATCAACTATTTCTTCCGCGGGTTCCGCCGCGACGCCCATCCCATGGCGGTGATGGTGGGTGTGGTCGGCGCGCTCTCGGCCTTCTATCCCGACAGCTCCGACATCAACGACCCCGAACAGCGGATGATCTCCTCCCACCGGCTGATCGCCAAGATGCCGACCATCGCCGCGCAGGCCTACAAGTACTCGGTCGGCCAGCCGTTCATGTACCCGCGCAACGACCTCAATTATGCGGAAAACTTCCTTCACATGACGTTCGCCGTCCCGTGCGAGGAGTACAAGGTCAATCCCGTGGTCGCGCGCGCCATCGACCGGATTTTCATGCTGCACGCCGATCACGAGCAGAACGCCTCGACCTCCACGGTGCGGCTGGCGGGCTCGTCGGGCGCCAATCCCTTCGCCTGCCTGGCCTCGGGCATCGCCTCGCTGTGGGGGCCGGCGCACGGCGGCGCCAACGAGGCCGTCCTCAAGATGCTGCGCGAGATCGGGACCAAGGACCGCATCGGAGAATTCCTCAAGCGGGCCAAGGACAAGAACGATCCCTTCCGGCTGATGGGCTTCGGGCACCGGGTGTACAAGAACTACGATCCGCGCGCCACGGTCATGCGCAAGACCTGTCACGAGGTTCTGAACGAACTCGGGTTCGACGACGAGCCGCTGTTGCAGCTGGCCATGGATCTGGAGCGCATCGCGCTCGAGGACGACTATTTCGTCGAGCGCAAGCTGTTCCCGAACGTGGATTTCTACTCCGGCATCATCCTCAAGGCGCTGGGGCTGCCCACCTACATGTTCACCGTCATGTTCGCGGTCGCCCGCACCGTGGGATGGATCGCCCAGTGGCTGGAGATGATCGAGGACAAGAACCACCGCATCGGGCGGCCGCGGCAGCTTTATGCGGGCCATGCGCAGCGGGCCTATGTCCCGCTGCACGAGCGCCGGGGCTGAGCCAGGCGCGCGCCGGCCATCGGCCGGTGCCGCCGCTTATTTCTGCTCGATCAATTCGACCTTGTAGCCGTCCGGATCCTCGATGAAGGCGATGACGGTGGTGCCGTGCTTCATCGGCCCCGGCGGCCGGGTGATCTTCGCGCCTTTCTTCCCCAGCTCGTCGCAAGTGCCGTAGATGTCCGGCACCCCGATCGCCACGTGGCCGTAGCCGGTGCCGATCTCGTAGGGCTTGTCCTGGTCCCAGTTGTAGGTGAGTTCCAGCACCGTGTGGTCGGATTCATCACCGTAGCCTATGAACGCCAGCGTGAACTTGCCTTCGGGGTAATCCGTTCGGCGGAGCTCCTTCATCCCCATCAGGTCGCGATAGAAGTGCAGCGCCTTCTCCAGGTCGCGAACCCGCAGCATGGTGTGGAGCATGCGGAACTTCCTGGCCGCCCCGTGGGCCGGCGCCTTGCGGCTGGCTGTCGCCGTCGTGGTCATGGGTTGTCCTCCTATGATCTGTCCTACCGTGATGGGTGCGCGTCGTCCTGCCAGATGCCTTCCTTGCGCCGTCAAGCCTGCTGCATGTGGGCCGTCGCCAGCTCGAGAACGATCTCGGCCGCCAGCATGGCCGGGCTCGGCCCGCCGCGGCCCAGCCGCTTCAGCGCTTCGTCGGCGGCTTCGCGCTGCAGGCGCCGCGCCTCCTCGTCCACGATCAGGCGTCCCAATGCATCGGCCAGCGCGGCGGGCGTGCATTGGCCCAGCAGCAACTCGGGGATCGCCGGCCGGTCGATCACGAGATTGACGAGGTTCGCGTATTTTACCCTGACCAGGCGCCGGGCCAACCATCCCGTGATCGGATTCATGCGATAGGCCACGACCATGGGAACACCCGCCAGCGCCACCTCCAGGGTCACGGTTCCCGACGCCGCCAACGCCACCGAGCTCGCCGCAAAGGCGTCGAACCGTTCCTTGCCCTGCACGGTCAGGGCCGGCACGTCCCAGGTCTTGAGCGCCTCGCTCACCAGGCCGGCCACCGGGCCGGTGGTGGCGGCGACCACCCACAGGTCCGGCATGCGCGCCTTCAACAGCCCGATCGTGTCGCGGTAGATGGGAAGCAGGCGGCGCACCTCGCCGTGGCGGCTTCCGGGAAGAACGCAGACGACGGTGGCCCGGGGCGGGACGTCGTGGCGGGCGCGGAACGCCGGCCCGTCGCCCTTGTCGGCGCCGGATTCGACCACCGGATGGCCGATGAACGTGCACTTGAGACCGTAGCGCTCGAAATAGGCGGGCTCGAACGGCAGCAGCGCCAACAGGTGATCGAGGACACGTGCGATCTTCGCCGCTCGGCCGGGACGCCAGGCCCAGACCTGGGGCGCCACGAAGTGAACGACCGGAATGCGCCGAAGATGCGCCGGCCCGTGCTTCAGGCGGCCCGCGACCCGCAGGCAGAAGCTGGGCGAGTCGACGGTCACCACCACGTCGGGACGCGCCCGGTCGATGGCCGCAACGGTGTCGTTCAGGCGCCGCAACAGCCGGGGGATGCGCGGTAGAACTTCGACCAGGCCCATGACCGACAGCTCGGTCATCGGAAACACGCTGCGAAGCCCTTCGTGGCCCATGGCGTCGCCGCCGATGCCCTCGAACCGGATGCGTCCGCCGGTGAGGCGGCGGAGCGCCGCCATCAGTTGCGCCCCCAGCGCGTCACCCGACGGTTCGCCGGCGAGCAGGAACAC
>JBAVNO010000183.1:0-8440 GCA_049691095.1 Alphaproteobacteria bacterium
CGTAGAGGCCGCGGGGAAGCGGGCGCGGCGCCGGGTAGCGCGGCGGCACCTGGGAAGCGGGCCGGAACGCACCGAGCGCGCCCATGGAAACCGTGGTCGAGGCGCGGTGGCCGGCCTCGGCCAGGGCGTGCTTCAGGGCGCCGACGATGAGGCCCCGCACCAGGCCGGCGTCGCGGAAGCGCACCTCGGCCTTGGTGGGATGCACGTTGACGTCCACCTGCCCGGGCGGCACCTCGAGGAACAGGGCCAGCATGGGGTGGCGGTCGCGGGCCAGGAAGTCCTGATAGGCGGCGCGCACGGCGCCCTGAAGCATGCGGTCGCGCACGGGACGGCCGTTGACGAACAGGTACTGGCTTTGCGCGTTGGCCCGGCTCAGGGTGGGAAGGCCGATGTGGCCCAGGAGCCGGTGGCCCTCGCGCGCGGCGTCGACGGAAAGCGAATTGGCGGCGAAGTCGCGGCCCATCACTTGGCTGAGGCGCGCCAGCCGCGCGTTGAGGAGATCGCCCTGCGCGGACTCGAACGTCACCGGCGCGCGGGCCTCGGCCGAGAATGTGAAGGCGACGCCGGGATGGGCCATGGCGAGCCGGTTCACCGCGTCGGCGGCATGCCCGGTCTCGGTCGCGGGTTGCTTCAGGAACTTGAGGCGCGCGGGCGTGGCGAAGAACAGGTCGCGCACCTCGACCCTGGTGCCGGGATTGTGGGCCGCGGGCGCGGGCGCACCCTTGGCGCCGCCCTCGACCGCGATGCGGAACGCGGAGCCGGATTCCCTCATGCGGCTGGTGATGGCAAGGCGGCTCACCGCGCCGATGGAGGGCAGCGCCTCGCCCCGGAAGCCCAGGGTGCGGATGTGCTCCAGATCGTCATCGGCGAGCTTCGAGGTGGCGTGGCGTTCGACGGCGAGCGCGAGCTCGGACTCGCACATGCCGGAGCCATCGTCGGTGACGGCGATCAGGGCGCGGCCGCCGTCCCTGAGCGCGACGTCGACGCGGGTGGCGCCCGCGTCGAGCGCGTTCTCCACCAGCTCCTTGACGACGGAGGCCGGGCGCTCCACCACCTCGCCGGCGGCGATGCGGTTGACGATGGTCTCGGGCAGCACGCGGATGGTCATGGGCCGCCTTTCGGATCAGGTCTGGATGCCCGTCTGCCGCAAATAGTCGCGGGTCAAGACCTTGCCTTCCTCGACCGACGGCTGGTCGAAGGGATCGACGCCGAACAGGTTGGCCGAGATGATGGTCTCGATCATGAAATGCATCAGCAACGCGCCCATCACGCGCTCGTCCAGCGTCGCGATGCGGATGACGCGGACGGGCCGCCCGTTGCGGGCCAGGGTCTCGACGGTGGCGCGCTGCTCGGCCTCCACCAAATCGCCCATGGTGCGGCCCGACAGATAATAGAGCGCCGGATCGTCGGTGAACGACGGGTCCACCTGATGGCCCTTCTTGGCCACGTCGCGCTGGACGATCGTGAACAGCTTGTCGGCCGGGCCGCCGAGATAGAGCTGGAGCTGGCTGTGCTGATCGACCGGCCCCATGGCGCGGATGGGCGTCGTGCCGTTGCCGCCCTTGCCCAGACTCTCGGCCCACAATTGGCGGAACCACGAGCCGAAGTCGGCCAGCCGGTCGACATAGAGCATGAGCACCGTGGCGGTGACGAAACGGTGGCGCGCCAGGCCGACGTTGATGGCGGCGCCCACCGCCGGTGGGAAATCCTTCGCCGCCTTCGCGGTCAAGAGCGCGTCGAGAACGGTCGCGGCGCCCTCGCGCACGGCGAACGGGTCGAGGCCGGCGATCATCGCCGGCAGCAAGCCGGTGAGCGAGAGGACCGAATAGCGGCCGCCGAGCTTGGGGTCGTGATCGAGCACCGGGATCTGGAACCGCCGCGCCAGCTCGCGCATGGGGCTGCCGCCCGGTTCGGTGATCATGGTGAAATGGCGCGGGATGGCGGCGGCGCCCAGCACGGCGCGCACCTGCCCCAGGGTGACGAGGAACTGGAGCACGGTTTCCGCCGTGCTGCCGGATTTCGACACCACCAGGAAGCCGGTCTCCCGAAGGTTGATCGCCTTCATCATGGCGTCGAAGGTGTCGGGGTCCACCTTGTCCATGAACCACAGCCGCGGCGTCCCCTCGATCCGTTTCGGCCCCTGGCCCGCGAGCGCGCACAGGGTCTGGCCGCCGAGGCTGGCGCCGCCGGTTCCCAGCAGCACCACGTCGCGGAACGATTCGCGATAGTTCTTCGCGATCGGCTTCAACGTCTCGATGTCGCCCCGCGCCTTCGGCAGTTTCAAGAGCGACAGCCGCCCCACCTCGTGGGCGCGGCGCAGGCCCTCGATGGCCGGCTCGCAGGCCGCCAGCACGTCGTTGTATTCCGCCTCCCGGAGGCCCGCGTCCCGGATCGGCGGGTCGAAGCAGGATTCGGTGAGATGCTGGTACAGCACGGGAGAGAAACCTCGCGACGGAGACCCGGAGAGGAGGCCCTGAGCCTAACAGACAACGCCCCTGGTCACCAGGGCTGGACCCGCGCCGGAATCGGGCCTGCGGCGCGAGGCCGCGGCCGTGCGGCCGCCGCGCGAAACAGCCGCTAGAGCGCGCCCGCCGGAACTTCGCGGGTGGCGGTGACGCCGGTGGGGCGCCCCACCACGACGAAGGTGAGCGCCTCGGGCGCGATCAGCCGCTTGGCGACGCGGCGGATGTCCGCCCTCGTCACCCCCTCGATCAGCGCGTTGCGGCGGTCCATGTAGTCGATGCCGAGCCGGCCCATCTGGATCGACACCAGGGTTTCCGCGATCTCGTCGGAGCTGTCGAGCCGGAGCGGAAACGATCCGGTGAGGTAGCTCTTGGCGTTCTTGAGCTCTTCGTCGGTCACGCCGCCGTCGGCCAGCCGCCGCCATTCGGCGCGGATGAGGTCGAGCGACTCCTTGAGCCGGCTGTTCTCGGTGGCCACGCCGCCCACGATCAGGCCCGTATGCTCCATGGGCATGAGGTAGGAATAGACCGAGTAGGCGAGCCCGCGCTTCTCGCGCACCTGCTCGGTCAGCCTGGAGGTGAAGCCGCCGCCGCCCAGGATGTAGTTCATGACATAGGCGATGTAATAATCGGGGTCGTCCCGCTTCACCCCTTCCTCGCCGAACACCACCACCGACTGGGGAATGTCGCGGTCGATGACGATGGTTCCGCCCTCGGCCGACGGCTTGACTTCGGGCACGCCGTCGCCGTCGGCATGGGCGGGGAGCGCCCCGAAGGTCTTGTCCAAGAGGGGCGCCAGGACCTCGGGCGTGATGTCGCCCACGACGCCGATCAGAAGATTGTCCCGCGCCAAGCGCCGGTGGACGAAGTCGCGCAGATCTTCGTCCCCGATCGCCCGCACCGACTCCGGGGTTCCATCGGTCGGACGGGCGTAAGGGTGGCCGGGGAACATGGCCGCGTACCAGGTCTTCGCCGCGATGTAATCCGGGTCCTCGGCGTCATGGGCGAGGATGGCGAGAATCTGGCTTCTGATGCGCTGGATCGGCTCGGCATCGAAGCGCGGCTTGTTGAGCGCCAGTTCCAGGAGCTCGAACGCCTGGTCGCGGTTCTCCGACAGGGTCTTGAGACGGCCGGTGAAATAATCGGGCCCGGTGTCGAACCGGAGCGTGATGGCGAGGTCGTTGAGGCGCCGCTGGAACGCCTCGGAATCCAGATCCCCCGCGCCCTCGTCGAGAAGCGCGGAGACCATCCTCGACAAGCCCTCCTTGCCGGCCGGATCGGTGGCGGCCCCGCCGCGAAACGCGAAGTGGACGGACAGGATGGGGATGGTGGGGTCGCGCACCAGCCAGGCCTCGACGCCCTGCGGGCTCACCACCCGCTCCACCGTGACCGCCCGGGCCGAAAGCGGCGCGAGACACGCCAGTGCGAGCAAGACGGCGATCGAAACGCGCTTCAGCCCATGGGCCGCACGGGCCAAGACCAACATTCCGCGCGGCCGGTCGGTGGCGGCGTCCAATGGGGAGATCGGAATCATCGCGTCAGCTCGCCGGTTCGGCGAGGAGCTCGCCGGTGACCGAATTGCGCAGCACCAGCACGTCGCGCGCCGCCGCCTGCACCTGGGCTACGGTGACGGCGCCGATGCGGTCGGGCCAGGACTCCACGTCCTCGACGGTGCTGCCCGTGGTGAGCGCCGTGCCGATGATGCGGGCGGCCGCCGGCATGCTGTCGCGGGCGTACACGGCGTCGGCCAGCATGCTTTTCTTGGCGCGCTCCACCTCGTCGGCGGGCGCGGCTTCGCTCACCAGTTTCGCGATCTCGGCGTCGACCGCGGTTTCGATCCGCGACAGCTCCACGCCGGCCCGCGGGCTGACCTGAATCGCGAACTCGCCCAGGTCGTAGTCGGTGGGATCGTAGGACGCGACCGCGGCCGCCGCGAGCTTCTGCTCCACCACCAGCGACCGGTACAGCCGGCTCGATGTGCCGCCGCCCAGGAGCTCGGCCAGGACCTGCAGGGCGTAGGCGTGCTTGGTGTCTCCCTCGCGGTAGCTGGGGGCCAAATATTCGCGAAGCCAGACCGGCTGGCCCACGCGCGGGTCCTTCAACGTCACGCGCAGGGCGGCATGGTGCTCGGGCTCCTGGGGGCGAACGCGGGGGCGGATGGGGCGGCTCGGGATGCCGCCGAAATATTTTTCCGCCAGCGGACGAACGTCGGCGGCGGTGACGTCGCCGGCGATCACCAGCACGGCGTTGTCGGGGGCGTAGAACTGTTTGTAGAAGGCGGTCGCCTTTTCGGTCGTCAGCTCCTGAATCTCGTGGTTCCAGCCGATGACCGGGTCGCGGTACGGGAGGTTGTAATAGAGCGCGGCCGACATCGCCTCGTTCAAGAGGGAGCCCGGATCGTTCTCGATCCGCGAGCGCCGTTCCTCCAGCACCACCTCGCGTTCGGGCAGCACGACCTTGTCGGTCAGATGGAGGTTCGTCATCCGGTCGGCCTCCATCCGCATGACGATCTCGAGCCGGTCGCGGGCGACGTGTTCGAAATAGGCGGTATAGTCCTGGGTGGTGAAGGCATTGTCGCGCCCGCCGTTGCGCGCCACCACGCGCGAGAATTCGCCGGGTGCCTGCTTTCCGGTGCCCCGGAACATGAGGTGCTCGAGGAAATGCGCCAGGCCCGATTCGCCCGGCGCCTCGTCGGCGGCGCCGACCTTGTACCAGACCATGTGGGTCACCACCGGAACCCGGTGGTTGGTGACCACCACGACCTGAAGGCCGTTCTTCAGCGTGAAGGTCTCGGGCCCGAAAACCTTGGCCCTGGCGTGCCCGAGGCCGCCCGCCAGCATCAGTCCGGCCGCGGCGAGCGCGGCCATCATCCTGACGCGGGATTTCATGCCGCCAGAGAGGCGCATCCGGTTCGTACCGTCAATTGCAGGTGTAGTCGCCCCAGGCGTCGATGACGACCCGGTCGCAGGTGCGGGGATCGACGCCGCCTCCAGGCGTGGGCGCCCTGGCGGTGGGCGGCGGCGGAGAAGGAAGCGGGCCGGTGCCGTAAAGGGGCGGCGGCAGCTCCCCGGTCGGCGCCGGCTGCGGCAGAGTGTATTGGGTGGGCTGGGCCGGCGTATAGGCCTGCTGGGGTGCCGGATAGGCCGGAACCTGGGCCGTGGGCGACGCGTAGGCGGGCGCGGGCAGCGCATAGGCAGGCTGCTGCGGATAGGCCGGCTGGGCATAGCCGGGTTGGGCATAACCGGGCTGGGCATAGCCGTAAGGCTGGGCGCCGTATTGGCCGTAACCGGGATAGGCCGGCGCCGGATAGGCGGGTGCCGGGTAGGCGGGCGCACCATAAGGAACCCCCGGGTAGGCGCCGCCACCCTGCCCCATGTCGTATTGGCGCAGCGCGTTCTGGAAGATCGCGTCGGTTCCATACGCGGCCGAGGGGACCGGGGCATAGCCCGGAGCCTGCGCCGGGGCCGGATAGGCGTAGGCCGGCGCCGGATACGCCTGGGCTGGATAGGCCTGGGCTGGATAGGCCTGGGCCGGATAACCCGCAGCGCCCTGAGCGCCCGCGCCGTCGAGAGGCGCGCCCGGGGTTCCCGCCGGAATTCCCCCCGGAATGCCCGATGGCGCGCCCGGCTGCGCCCCGGCGTAGGACGGGGCGGATTCCCCGGTCCGCGGCGGCCGCAACGTGAAGTCCGGCGGGATCGTGAGCGGCGGCGTCTCGGTCACCTTGCTTTCGTCGGGGACCGACTTTTCGAGCCCGACGGCACGGCGGAGGCTCTCGCAGCCGCCAAGGAGCAGCGCCGCCGCGGCGATGCCGGTCAGCGCCAAAGGCCGCCATGTGTTGCCAATTCGTTCCGGGGGAGTCATCGCCCTTATTTACGCGATCGGGGTTCTGCAAACAAGGAATCGATCAAAAGCAGTCCGACGCCGATGGTGATGGCCGAATCCGCCAAATTGAAGGCAGGGAAATAATGGTCTTCGATGTGGAAGTAGAGGAAGTCCACCACCGCCCCGAACCGGACCCGGTCGATGATGTTGCCGACCGCGCCCCCGATCACGAAGGCGATGGCGCACATCAGGGCCGGACGGTCCACTTTCTTCAGCCAGAACAGCAGCGCCAGCGTGACCACGACGGAGAATCCGGCAAAAAACCAGCGCCCGTCGGACAGAACGTCGCCGAAGAGTCCGAAGCTGATGCCCCGGTTCCAGCTCAGCACGAGATCGAAGAAGGGGGTGACGCGGATCACATGGGGCGGGTTCATGACCTCGGTCCGGATGAACCATTTCGCCAGCTGGTCGAGGCCGACCACGATCGCCGAAAGGAATAGCCCGCGCCCGAACATGTCCGATTGCTCCCGCCCTAAGGCGCCCGGCCGGCCTTATATGCCGGCCTTCGCCACGAGCCGATCCACCGCATCTTCACAGCGCCCGCAGATCGGGCCGCCGGGTCCGTCATGGACCTCGGGCAAGACGCGCCAGCAACGGGCGCATTTCTCCCCCTCGGTCAGGCCCGTGACCACGTAGACGCCGGGCACGTCGTCAAGCGCGAAGGCGCCCGCCGGGATTGGTGCATGCGCGCCGATTTCGGTCAAGGTGGCCCGGGAGGTGATCGCGATCTCGGCCAGGTCGAGCCCCGCAAGCGCCGCCACGTAATCCGCCCCGGCGAAGACCTGGGGATGGGCCTGCAGGCTGGAGCCGATCTTCTTGTTGGCGCGCTCCAGCTCGAGGGCCCCGGTCACCACGCGGCGCAGCGCCCGGACCTTGTCCCATTTCGCGGCCAAGCCGTCGTCGCGCCACGACGCCGGCACGTCCGGATAGCGCCTCAGATGCACGCTCTCGGCCGCCTCTCCATGGCGGGCCAGCCACGCTTCCTCGGCGGTGAAGCACAATACCGGCGCCAGCCACGCCGTCAGATGATCGAACACCAGGTCGAGGACGGTGCGGGCCGCGCGGCGCCGCGGGCTGTCCGGCCGGTCGCAATAGAGCGAATCCTTGCGGATGTCGAAATAGAAGGCCGACAGCTCGACGGCGCAGAAATGATGCAGCGCGCCGAAGAAGGTGTGGAAATTGAAATCCGCGAGCGCGCGGCGCATCAGGGTATCGAGCTCGACGAGGCCGTGCAGCACGAGGCGCTCCAGCTCCGGCATCTCGCGCGGCGCAACGCGCTCGGAGGCGGAAAAGCCGGCCAGGTTGCCCAACAGGTAGCGCAGCGTGTTGCGCAGGCGGCGGTAAACGTCGGTCTGGAATTTCAGGATCTCGGGGCCGATGCGCAGATCGTCGGAATAATCCGAGCCGGCCACCCACAGGCGCAGGATATCGGCGCCGAGCTTCTGCACCACCTCCTGCGGCGCGGTGACGTTGCCCAGCGACTTCGACATCTTGCGCCCCTGCTCGTCGAGCACGAAGCCGTGGGTCAGCACCGCCTCGTACGGCGCCCGCCCGCGGGTGCCGCAGGATTCGAGCAGCGAGGAGTGGAACCAGCCGCGGTGCTGGTCGGAGCCTTCGAGATAGAGCGAGGCCGGCCATTGCAGGTCGGGCCTCTGCTCGAGCACGAAGGCGTGGGTGCAGCCGGAATCGAACCAGACGTCGAGGATGTCCTTCACCTGCTCGAAGTCCGCGGCCTGGTATTCGGGCGCGAGGAATCGCGAAGGCTCCGACGAGAACCATGCATCGGCGCCTTCCTTTTCCACCGCGGCGACGACGCGGTCGAGCACCTTCTGATCGCTAAGCGGCTCCCCCGTCTTCTTGTTCACGAACACGGTGATGGGCACGCCCCAGGCGCGCTGGCGCGACACGCACCAGTCCGGGCGGCTCTCCACCATCGAATAGATGCGGTTGCGCCCCTGGGCGGGAATCCAGCGCGTGGCGTCGATGGCGGCCAGCGCCTTCTGGCGCAGGTCGTTCCGGTCCATGCTGATGAACCATTGCGGCGTGGTGCGGAAAATGAGCGGCGCCTTGGAGCGCCAGGAATGGGGATAGGAGTG
>JBAVNO010000184.1:0-14004 GCA_049691095.1 Alphaproteobacteria bacterium
TGGTGCGGATTTCGCGGCTCGGCCCCGTCAACAGCACGTCCTCGAGCTCGTCCACGCGGTCGTCCAGGTCGGCGATCACCGGGCCCATGCGCGCCACCAGTTTCCCGGCCAGGTCGGCCAGGAACGCGCCCGCCGTCTTGACGCCGGCGCCCCGGGCGATGTCGCCGCGGATGTCGTTGATGGCCATGAGCGTGCGCCGCCGCACCGTGATGGCCCGGCGTTCCTCGAGCCACAGGCGCACCGAAACCATGTCCTCGGGGTCGGCGCCGTGATTGAGGTTCACGCCCCTGAGGCAGACGATGAGACCGGTATCGTGCACGTCGCAGCGCGGCCGCGGCTCGTCGTTGAGCAGGGCCGAGGCCACCGCCGGTTCGAGCCCGGCCGCTCCGGTGAGCCAGGCGCGCGCCCGCTCGTTTTCGAGCTGGAGGTGAGTCCAGACGAACTCCTGGCGAGCCTGGGCCGCCAGCACGTCGTCCCACGTCGAGAGCTCCCGGGCGCCGCCTTTGCCGTCGAAGACGTAGGCGCAGATGATGCCGTCCTGTTCGCTCATGGCTTCCCCGGCTCCAAATCGCCGCCTTCAGGTCTTCGCCTTGACGCCGGCGCGGGCCCGGCGGCGCTTCGCCCCCCACAGATTAAGCGATTCGACGAAGATCGAGAACCCGACCGCGAAGTAAAGGTACCCGCGCGGGATGTGGAAATGGAGTCCGTCGGCCACCAGCGCCACGCCGATCAGAAGCAGGAACGCGAAGGCAAGCATCTTGACGGTCGGATGCCGGTCGATGAAGGCGCCGACCGGACCGGCGGCGAACAGCATGACGGCGATGGCGATCACGATCGCAGCCACCATGACCGGGATGTCGCGGGCCATGCCCACCGCGGTGATGACGGAATCGAACGAGAACACGATGTCGAGTACGGCGATCTGGGCCACCACGGCGCCGAACGTCCGCGCCACCCCAGCCAGCGCCGCCTCGTCCCCGCCTTCGACCGTGCCGTGAATCTCGGCCGTGCCCTTGTAGAGAAGGAACAGCCCGCCCGAAAGCAGCACCAGGTCGCGCCACGAGACGGTCTGGCCCAGGGCCTCGAACAGGGGCTCCGAGAGGCGCGCCACATAGGTCACGCCGAGGAGCAGGGCGATCCGGGTGAAAAGGGCCAGCAACAGGCCGAGGCGGCGGGCCGCCGGCTGTTGCCCTTTGGGAAGCCTGGCGGCGGAGACCGAGATGAACACCAGGTTGTCGATGCCGAGAACGATCTCCAGCACCGTGAGCGTGACCAGACTGGCCCACACCTGCGGGTCGGAAAGGAGCATGGGTCCCCCTCATGGCTGGCGCCCCCGCGATCGGGGCCCCGAAATTGGGACGAATGAAAGCAGACGGCGGCGGTCAAGGAAATAGGGCCGCGGTTGCCAATGCGCCGCCCGCGCGGTGTATCCCTATCTGCCGGTGCGCTCGAAATCCAGAACGCGGGGTGAAACGCCGGGGAGGCGCCGGTCCGAAGGCAAATCGGACGGCGCGACACGGCCGAACTCGGTGGGGTAGGCGCCATACAGCGAATAATTGGGGCGCAGCGTCAGGCTGCGCGGAACGATCGAGACCGGTCCCTCGTGCCCGTTCCACAGGCTGGTCCGGGGCGCGAGCGAGACGCGCCCCTCGGGCGTGAAGCCGAAGATGCCGTCCTTGTGCAGCCCGATGAAGGCGTAGCGGTCCATGTCGCGCACGCGCTCCGGCTGCTCCGCGAAATAGGACGGGGTGCCGATGAGCGCGCGCCGCTCCAGCGTGGGCTCCCGCGGCTCGGGCCGGGCGCGGGGCGCCTCGAACTGGCGGAACCGGTGGCCGGCCACCGAATCCTCGTACCAGGCCCCGGCGAAGCTCAAAACCGGCGAAAAAAGGACGAATACGGCGAATGAAGCGGCGGCCAGGGCCGCACAGCCGGACCGCGCGCCGTTCAACCTGCGCCGGGCGCCGGAAATCGCCGGGCCTTGGGGACCATGGGTTGCCATGACTATGAGACTTGGCGCCGTCGGGCGGCGAATCAAGGTCCGTCGCGCGGCGCGCGGAGGGTGCGCGGAGGGTAAACGCGCACAGCCTTCATTCGTAGCGCAAGGCCTCGATGGGAAGAAGCCGCGAGGCCTTGCGCGCGGGATAGAAGCCGAAGAACACGCCGACCAGGCTGGCGAAGCCGACGGCCATGAGGATGGCGCCGGGGCTGATCTCCGTCCTCCAGCCGGCGAAGGTTCCCGCGGCCAGCGATACCGCGACGCCCAGCACGATGCCGGCGAAGCCGCCGATGAGGGCGAGAATCACGGCTTCGACCAGGAACTGGGTCAGGATGTCGCGCGCCCGGGCGCCCACGGCCATGCGAAGTCCGATCTCGCGCGTGCGTTCCGTGACCGAGACCAGCATGATGTTCATGATGCCGATGCCGCCCACGACCAGCGACACCGAAGCGACCGCGGCGAGAAGCAGGGCGAGCGCGCGGGAGGCCGCCTGCTGCGCCTGCAGCACCTCGGAGAGATTCCGGATCCAGAAGTCGTCGTCCTGCGCGGGTTGCAGGTGGTGGCGCTGGCGCAGCAGCGCGCGAGTTTCCGCCTCGGTCGCGCGCATGTCCGCATCGGGGTCCATCTTGACCATGATCGAGCCTACGGAGAAGCGACCGGCCTGGCTCGCGCCGAGCACCCGGTTGCGGGCGGTGGAGAGCGGCATCAGGATGGCGTCGTCCTGATCCTGGCCCATGAGGCTTTGGCCCTTCTTGTCGAGGAGCCCGATCACGATGAAGGGGACGCGCTTGATTCGGATCACCTGGTTGATGGGGTCGGCGCCGCCGAAAAGGGATCGCGCCACGGTCTGGCCCAGCAACGCCACCTTCGCGGCGCGGTCCTGTTCCTGCTGCGTGAACGTCCTTCCCGCCGCCACGTTCCAATCGCGGATCTGCAGGTAATCGGATTCCACGCCGTAGATCGCGGTCGACCAATTGAGGTTTCCGTAAACGACCTGCGCGGCCCCGCGAACGACGGCTGCGGTGGCCTTGATCCCCGCGACATCGCGGGCCATGGCGTCGGCGTCGTCATCGGTCAATGTCAGCTGCGAGCCGAGCCCGAAATGAACGCCGCCCGACGTGACCGTCCCGGACACGACGATCATGATGTTCGCTCCCAGCGAGCGGATCTGCTCGTTGACCCGCTCCTGCGCGCCCACGCCCACGGCGACCATCGCGATCACGGCGGCAACGCCGATGACGATCCCGAGCATGGTCAGCGCGCTCCGCAGCTTGTTGACGCGCAGCGCGCGAAACGCGATGGCGACACAGGCCCAAAGCGTCATGCCGCGCTCTCCCGGCCGGGCATTGCCAAGGCGTCGGCCGCGCGCAACGGTTCGGCGGCCGGCCGGTCGTCCACGATCCGGCCATCCTTGAATCCGATGATGCGGCGCGCGCAGGCGGCGATGTGGGGCTCGTGGGTGACCATGACGATCGTCATGCCGCCCTCGTTGAGGTGCTGGAACAGCGCCATGATCTCCATGCCGGAGCGGGAATCGAGCGCGCCCGTCGGCTCGTCGGCCAGGATGAGCATGGGGTCGTTCACCATTGCCCTGGCGATCGCGACCCGCTGCTGCTGGCCGCCCGAAAGCTGCGAGGGCACGTGGTTCTCGCGCTCGGCCAACCCGACCTCGGAAAGCCTGGCCCGGGCGCGAAGCCGCCTTTCGGCCGTCCGAACGCCGCCGTAGAGCAGCGGCAGCTCGACGTTGTCGAGGGCCGACGTGCGAGGCAAAAGATTGAAGGTTTGGAAGACGAAGCCGATGCGGCGGTTGCGGATTTCCGCCAGCCGGTTGCCGTCGAGCGCGGACACGTCCTCTCCGGCCAGCCGGTAGCGGCCCGAGGTCGGCCGGTCGAGGCAGCCGACGATATTCATGAAGGTCGATTTGCCCGAGCCCGAGGGGCCCATCACCGCCACGAACTCGCCGGCCATGACGGTCACGCTCACGCCCCTGAGCGCCGCGACCTTCGTCTGCCCGTGGCCGTAGTCCTTGGTGATGTCCTCGGCGACGATGAGCGGCGCCGTCATGTCAGAACCGGCCGAAGGGCGACGCGGGTGCGCCGGGTCGCTGCGACGGCTGCACGATCCCGACGATCACCCGGGCGCCCTCGGCAAGGTCGCCGCCCACGAGCTCGGTGAACGTCCCGTCGCTCACCCCCAGCGACACCGGCACCGCCTTCGGCTTCCCGTCCGGGCCGGTGATGAAGACCCGGGTGCCGGTTCCGGTGTCGTCGGCGGGCCGGAACCGCAGCGCCGCGTTCGGCACCTTCAGCGCGTCGGTGCGCCCGGCGATCTCGACCCGGACATTCGCGGTCATGCCGGGTAGAAGCAGCTGATCGGTGTTGTCCACCGCGATCACGACGTCGTAGGTGACCACGTTCTGAATCACCTGGGGCGCCTTGCGCACCTGGCTCACCTTTCCGGTGAATTCCTTGCCCGGAAAGGCGTCGACCGTGAACGTCACCGCCTGTCCCACCGCGACGCGTCCCACGTCGGCCTCGTCCACCGAGGTGTCGATCTGCATCTGGCGCAGGTCCTTGGCGATCGTGAACAGGACGGGGGCCTGCAACGAGGCCGCGACCGTCTGGCCGACGTCGACGTTGCGAGCGATCACGACGCCGTCGACGGGCGCTCGGATATAGGTGTGATCGAGATCCACGCGCGCCTGCTGCGCGGCCGCCTCCCGCTGCTTCACGGTCGCGATCGCGTTCTGCAGTTCGGCCTCGGCCATGCTTTGCTGCGCCTCGGTGGAGTGGATGGCCGCCGTTTGCACGCGCTCCTGCGCCTCCGCCGTCTGTTGCTGGGCCACCGCCTGATCGTAGGTGGCTTGCGCCTTGTCGCGGTCGGCGGTGGGGCTGAAGCCGCGCTCGAATAGGGCTTTCTTGCGCGTGAGGTCCTGGGACGCGTCCTTGACGGCGGATTTGGCCTTCACGGTCTGCGCCTCCAGAGCCGCCAGATTCGCGCGCGCATTTTCGACATCGGCCCGCGCCTTCTCGATGGCTGCGCGTGCCGTCAACACCGCCGTCTCGGCGACTTCCTTGTCGGCTTCCGCCTGCGCGACGTGGGTTTCCAGGATGTCGGGGTTGATCCGCGCGATCAGCTCATTCTGCTTCACCTCGGAATTGAAGTCGGCGAAAAGCTCCTTGACCTGGCCCGACACCTGCGAGCCCACCTGCACCGTAATGACCGGATTGAGCGTGCCGGTGGCGGCGATGGCGGAGACCAGCGCCCCGCGCTCGACCTGCGCGAACTTGTACCGGGACGTCGCCGCCGTCTTGGAGAAATACCCGAATCCCCATGCGATCGACGCGCCGACAACAAGGATTGCGGCTATCGCCAAAACGACGCGCCTGACCGTTACCGGATTCAACCTTCGACACTCCTCTGCCGCTTTGTTGTCATGCTTTGCCGTTGGACCCCCGGAGCTTATCCCGGGCGCCGCCCGCCCGTCCCGCCGATCCTGGATCGGTGGCCCTGCCGCCGGATAGCGCGCGCCGGACGCGCGGGCAACCGTTTTTACCTGTCTTTACGCATGGGTATGGCCGGTGCGCCGGCAAACGCGGCGAAAACGGCGCCGATCCGCGCCTCGCGGCGGAGGCCCGGGCCTGTTACCATACGCCTCGGTCCTGATGCGAGGGAGGATTCATGGCACGCGCGCGATGGAACGGCCAAGTCGTGGCCGAAGGCGACCGCTTCGAGACGGTCGAGGGGAATGTCTATTTCCCGCCCGCGTCCTTGAAACGCGAATTCTTCCGCGACAGCGCGACAACCACGACATGTCCCTGGAAGGGGACCGCCCATTACTACACGCTGGTGGTGGACGGCGCCGAGAACCGGGACGCCGCCTGGTACTATCCCGATCCCAAACCGGCGGCGCGTACCATCAAGGACCACGTCGCCTTCTGGAAGGGTGTCGCGATCGAGCCGTGAGAGCGGCGCGAGTCCTCCGATTCGATTCGGCCGATGGCAAGAAGCACGCCGCTCCATCCTCCCGCGCAGCCGTTCGACGTCCGAACGCTGGCCGTGGGCGACGGGCACGAGCTGTACGTGGAGCAGGTCGGCACGCCGTCGGGCGTGCCGGCGGTGTTCCTGCACGGCGGCCCGGGCAGCGGCGCCTACGCCGATCAGCGACGCTACTTCGATCCGGCGCATTTCCGGGCGGTCCTGTTCGACCAGCGCGGCGCGGGCCGCAGCCGGCCCAAGCGCGGCCTCGCCGCCAACACCACGGCGCACCTGGTCGCGGACATGGAGCATATCCGCGAAACGCTGGGGATTTCGCGCTGGATGCTGGTCGGCGGCTCGTGGGGGGCGACGCTGGGGCTCGCCTACGCCGAGGCGCACCCCGAGCGCGTCTCGGGCCTGGTGCTGCGCTCGGTCTTCCTCGGCACGCGCGAGGAATTCCTGTGGGCCTTCCGCGACGCTGCCCGCACCATCCGGCCCGAGCTTTGGCGCGCCTTCGCGCAACCCCTGCCGGAAGCAGAGCGGGCCGATCCCATCGCCGCCTGGGGGCGGCGGCTCGGCGACCCGAACCCGTCGGTGCATTCTCCGGCGGCTTGGATGTGGCACGACTACGAGCGCGCGCTTTCCGAGCTCATGCCGCACGGGCTGACCGCGTCGGGCGGCCTGCGCGTGGCTGGGGTGCGGACCGGCGCGCTTCCCAACACGCCGTTCATGGAATGGCATTATCTGAGCCACGACTGCTTCCTCGCGCCCGGCCAACTTCTCGGCGACGCGAAACGGCTGTCCGGCATTCCGGGGATTCTCGTTCAGGGGCGCTACGACCTCCTGTGCCCGCCCGCGACCTCGCATGACCTGGCCGAAGCTTGGGGCGCTGCCCAGGTGCGGATAGTGCCCGGCGCCGGCCACGCGGTGAGCGAACGGGGGGTCGTGGACGCCTACGTGGCCGCCATCACCGAAATGGGCGAGCGCGCCGGCTAGGCGTTGGCCGGCCGTGCCGCCCAGGGACGGGCAAGCCCCAGCGCGGCACACGCACACGACATGGCGCCCCACTCGCTCGCCGTCGAATGTGCAACCATGACAAAAGACGGAACGCTCACCGTCTGATCGGACCTAACCAAGGGGCAAGGTCACCTTCTCGCACTTGGCGTTAACGCGACGGTCTTGAACGATTACTTCAAACAGCCGATTGCTGCTAATTTCATTTTGATATTAAGATTTACACGTTTGGCAACAGTGCTGGCGCACTCGGAGAGAGTCGGAGTGAGAAGGCTTTTAGGCATGATCGCTTCGATATCGTGTTTAGCCCTCGCGGCTTGCGATACGACGACTGCGGAGATGCGAGCGGACGCGCGTGAAAAAGACACGGTCCATGTCGCATTGCCATACCTTGTGGCATACCACAATTTCATTCGGCGAGCGGGGGAGTGTAACCACCAAGGCACGCCGGTGTCCTATTTTTACGTTGAATGGACAGAAAAGATCTCGGGAAAATCCGGACTCGTTGAAGTGATACAAAACGGGCTCCTAAGAGCTGTTATGATCTCTGCAGACATTGTTGCGGTGTCGGATGGCACTGATATCTCCTATTACGTTAATCACCGGTTTGCAGTATTTAGGGATTTTCACCCAATCATAAGAGAGTGGGCCATGGGCACCGGCACGGATTGCGGAGGACTGTTCGACTAACAGGTTAGGATGCTGACGGATCACACGGTCTTTTAAGGCCTCCTTCTCTCCGCCCCTTCATCCAACAGAGCCCGAATCTATCGCCCGCTGCTTCGACGCCCCAATTCTGGTCACAAAAATGCAGTTTCAGACACTCGCGTCCTTCGGTAGCGCTGGAGGCGGCCGGCGCGCGTGCAACAGGTGCGGAGCACTAGGTGCCACGTCCGAGCGCGCCGTTCAGCCGACGGGCTGAAGAGCGCTGACCCGAACGGCGCCCTTGGGCCTCAGCGCTGGGCCGGGGTTTGCGCGCCCGCGCCCGCCGGCGCCGGCGCGATCTCCGCCAGATGGCGGATGCGCGTCAAGGGCGGCGGGTGGCTGTGGAAGACCGCCGAGTACAGGGGATCGGGGGTCAGCGTGTTGGCGTTGTCGCGGTAGAGCTTCTTGAGCCCCGCGGTCAGCGCCGCGGCGTCGGAGAACTCGGCCGCATAATCGTCGGCCTGGAATTCGAACCGCCGCGACACGAACGAGACCAGCGGCCGGAGATAGATCGCGAACACCGGGCCGACCATGACGAACAGAAGCAGCGCCATGTAGGGCGAAGCCGCGCTCACCCCCAGGCCGGAAAAGAACCATTCGCTTCGCGCCAAGAGGCCCAAGAGCGCCCAGCCGGCGAACGTGACCAGCGCCGAGGCGGCGAGCATCTTCTGCACGTGGCGCAGCCGGTAGTGCCCGATCTCGTGGGCCAGCACGGCCTCGACCTGAGGCGCGTCGAGCGCGGCGAGCAGGGTGTCGAAGAACACGATGCGCTTGTTGCGGCCGAGCCCGGTCATATAGGCGTTGCCGTGGGCCGAACGCCTGGAGCCGTCCATGACGAACATGTCCTTGACCGCGAATCCGGTGGCCTTGGCCAGCCGCTCGACGCGCTCCTTCAACGCCACGTCCGTGAGCGGCGTGAACTTGTTGAACAGCGGCGCGATGAGGCGCGGATAGGCCCAGGTCTGCAACACCGAAGCCGCGACCCAGATGGCCCACGCCCACATCCACCAGCCGGCGCCCGCCGCGTCCACCGTCCACAGGATGGCGTAAAGCAGCGGCACGCCGAGCACGATGGAAATGAGCGCGCTCTTGGCCAGGTCGGCCGCGAAAACCGCCGGCGTGGTGCGGTTGAAGCCGTACCGCTCCTCGATCACGAAGGTGGCGTAGACCGACAAGGGAAGGTCGAGGAGCGAGGTGATGAACAAGGCGGCGAAGATGACGGCGATGCCGCGCCAGACCTCATCGCCGATGTGTAGGCGCAGCCAGCCATCCAGGGCGTCGAGCCCGCCGCCCAGCGTCCATGCGAGGAGGATGGCAGTGCCATAGGCGATGGCCACCAGGTTGAGCCGGCTCCTGGCGACCGTGTAGTCCGCCGCCTTGCGATGGGCCTCCGGCGTGATGCTGTCCTGAAAAGGCTCCGGCACCCGGCCGGAATGGGCGCGCACATGCGCCACGTTCCGGCCCACGAGCCAGAAGCGTAGGATCAGCTCGCCCGCGACCGCGGCCAGGAAAAGGGCCGTGAAAATGCCGCTCGTCATTGCGTCTCCGCCTCGGGCGCGCGCCGCTCAGCCGCGGCGCCGCGCGAACTCCTCCATGAACGAGGCCAGACGCTCGGCGCCGGCCTCGGGCATGGCATTGTAGAGCGCCGCGCGGAGTCCGCCCACCGCCTTGTGGCCCTTGAGGTTCGATAACCCTTCGGCTTCCGCTTCGGCGAGGAACTCGGGCACGAGCGAGGGGTCGGCAAGCTGAAAACACACGGTGGTGCGCGAGCGCGAGTCCGGGGCGGCTGAACAGCGATAGAAGCTGCCGGCGTCGATCACGGAATAGATGCGGCGGCTGCGGCGGATCGCGGCCTCCTCCATGGCGGCGATTCCGCCCTGTTGCGCGATCCACTCGAAGACGAGCGAGGCGACGTAGACCGCGAAAGTGTTGGGGGTGTTCAGCATCGACCGGCTTTCGCCCTGGCGCGCGAAATCGAACACCGAGGGGGTCAGGGGATGGGCGGCGCCGAGCAGATCCTCGCGCACGATGACGATGGCGAGTCCGGTCGGCCCCACGTTCTTCTGGGCGCTGGCGTAGATGAGGCCGTAGCGGGAGACATCGACGGGGCGGGTGAGGAAGTTCGAGGTCATGTCGGCCACCAGCGGCACGTCGCCCGTCTCCGGCGTGAAGGAATATTCCAGACCGTCCACGGTTTCGTTGGACGTGACGTGGCAATAGGCGGAATCCGGATCGAGCCGCCATTGGGACATCGGCGGCATGCGGGCGCGTCCGCAATCGGCGTTGTCGGCGGCGATTCGCACGTCGCAGTACCGGCGCGCCTCGGCGATGGCGCGCGCCGCCCAATAGCCGGAGTCGACATAGGCCGCATGCCTGCGGCCGCGAAGGAGATTGAGCGGCACCAGCGCGAACATCGCCATGGCGCCGCCGTGAAGGAACAGGATCTTGTAGTTGCCGGGGACGCCGAGGAGCGCACGAAGGCGGGCCTCCGCGGCCTCGGCGATGGCGCGGAACTCCGTGCCGGTGAACGGCATCTCCAGGACCGACGTGGAGGCATCGCGTGCGACCGGAAGGTCGTCGCGGATACGGCGGAGCACCGCGTCGGGCATCTGCGCCGGGCCGGCGGAGAAGTTGAACGCGCGGTCCGCCATCAAGGCCGGGGCGGGACGGAGTCCGGCGCTAGAAAAGCGCGAGCCCATGGGTGCCGGCTCCCATGAAGAAGAGAAGGGGGATCGAAAGGATGGTGTTGGTGCGTGAAGACAGGAACGTCACCCGCGCCGCCCGGGCGCGCTCCCGCGCGGGCGCGGGCACGAAGCCCAGCACCTTCTTCTGGTGGGGCCACATGACGAGCCACAGGTTGAGCACCATGACGGTGCCGATCCACGCGCCGGTTCCGATCACCGCCGCGGGCCCGCGCAGCAGAATGGCGTCGGGCAACATCCCCATGCGCCACAGCATCAAGGCGCCGGCAAGCCAGGTCACCAGCGCGGCATGGCGGAAGGTTCCGTGCTCCCGTTTCAGGCGCGAAGTCAACGCGGCGCCGACATCCTCGCGGGCGAAATCCTCGGGTTGGAGCGGCACGAAGCGGGGGGTCAGGACCACGTTCACGTAGTTGTGGCCGATCCAGATCAACGCTGCCGCGAAATGCGTCCAGCGCAGAACCAGATCGAACAGCGCGCCGGCCTCGAACGCCATGGCGACGCCCCCGGCTTACGGGCCGCCGACGAGCATCCGGACGGCCACGACCAGAACCGCCGTCAGAAACAGCCCGGCGGCGAGGGTGCCGGTTAGCGAATCGTGCGGCAGGGTCACGGCCCGGCCCCGACGGTGGTTCCCGCGGCTCCCGCGGCGGTGCCCACCGAGGACGACGTCAAAGCCTGCGGCTGGCGCAGGACGAGCGGCCGCTGATAGCGGCCCGGCCGGAAGGCGTCGCGAAGCGCGTCCTCGATCAGGTAATGGTGGATCGAGCGCGAGCAGGCCGGGTCGGCGTTGGTGGCGTCGCCGGTCAGCATGTACGCCTGGCAGCGGCAACCGCCGAAATCCTTCTCCCGCTCGTCGCAGCTCCGGCACGGCTCCTTCATCCATTCGAATCCGCGGAAGCGGTTGAACGCGGGCGAGTCGTGCCAGATCCAGCCCAGGTGGTAATCGCGCACCGAAGGAAACTCCATGTCCTTGATCACGCGCGCCTCCTGGCACGGCAGCGCGGTGCCGTCGGGCGAGATGGTGTAGTGGATCGCGCCCCAGCCGTTCATGCACGCCTTGGGCCGGCCCGCGTAATAATCGGGGATGACGAAATAGATGGTCATCTTCTGGCCCAGGCGCTGGCGCGCGGCGTTGACCAGGGCCTCGGCGCGTTCGAGCTGTTCGAGCGTCGGCATCAGCTCGTCGCGATTGATCATGGCCCAGTTGTAGTACTGGATGTTGGCGAACTCGAGATAATCGACCTTAAGGTCCTCGGCCATCTTGAGATAGTCCTCGACCTGCCCGATATTCTGGCGCGCGACCGGGATGTTGAGCACCATCGGAAAGCCGTGCTTCTTGATGAGCTGGGCCACGCCGATCTTGATGTCGTGCGCGCGGGCGCCCACCAGCGCGTTGGTGACCTCGCGGTCGCACGATTGGATGGAAAGCTGGATCTGCTTCAGGCCCGCCTGCTTGAGCTCGATCAGGCGCTCCTCGGTCATGCCGATCCCGGAGGTGATCAGATTGGTGTAGTAGCCGAGCCGGTTGGCTTCCTCCACCAGCTCGACGATGTCGTTCCGCATCAAGGGCTCGCCGCCGGTGAAACCGAGCTGCAGCGCGCCGAGTTCGCGGCCCTCGCGCAGCACCCGCTTCCATTCCTCGGTGGTGAGTTCCTTGCGGTAGTTCTCGATGTCGAGCGGGTTATTGCACCACGGGCATTTCAGCGGACAGCGGTAGGTGAGTTCGAGGCACAGCCAAAGCGGCTTGCCCTGGCCGTCAAGCCGTACGGCGGATCCATCCTTTGGCATTCGATACCTCCAGAAATTTCCTGATACCCCTCTCGATCTCGTGAGCCGGCGGACTGCCCGGCGCCGAGAAGGTGCGTTTCACTTGGTCCACGATGTCGGTGACCGTCTTGGCCCCGGTGCAGTTCTTGAGAATCTCGCCCGCCGTATCGTTGAGCTTCACGACGCCTTCCGGGTAGAGAAGGACGTACGCGTCCTGCGTGTCCTCCCACCGGAACATGTAGAGCGGGTTGATCTCGAATCGGTCCGAATGCGTGATGGGTTCGGTCATGGATGCGTCCTCGCTTGCGACTCACCCGTCGGCGAATCGATTTGCGTCGGCGGAATAGGCGGCTCGAAAAGGGGAGGGACCGGCCGAATGCCGGTCCCTCGCTCAAGCGTCGGCCTGCTAACGGACGTACACGTACGCCGTCACCTCGAAACCGATGCGAAGATCGCAATAGGCGGGGTCAACCCAATTCATACGGACCTCCCTCTTGTTTGACGGGCACCGTTGATCCGGTGCGTCCGAACAGAGATGGTCGCGCGCCGCAGGTGAACCCGCGCTGAGGGCCGCGTTTAAGCTACGTTCACGCTCGAATAATCATTCTAAGTAAAGTGCGCAGCGCAACTGCATGGCGCGCCGGGTCGACTTCAAAAAACAGGCCCGGAATCGCGTGAAAAGTGCGCACCCGGCCTGCGCCGCAAACGGCGCGGCATGGTGTCACGGTTGCGGGCGAAGAACGCCGTCCCGCGCAACGTCTCAGCCGTCGGCCGTGTGTGTCCACTCGGCGCGCACCTCGGGGTCGGTCTCGCCCGCCTGGTGCCGGTCGCGGAGTGCGGAGAATTCCTGCGGGTCCATGAGCTGCGACAGCGCCCATACCGCCATGGCGCGGACCAGCGGCGAGGAGTCGGCGAGGAGTCGCGCGGCCGGGCCCGCGGACTCCGCGTCGCCCGAGTTGCCAAGCGCGATGAGCACGTTGCGCACGAAGCGGTCGCGCCCGGTCCGCTTGATGGCGGTGCCGGAAAAAAGCGCGCGGAAGGCGGCGTCGTCCAGACCCGCGAGCTGGACAAGCTTCGGCGCCGTCAGCTCTGCGCGCGGCAGGAAGGCGTCGAGCCGCGCCCGCTGCGCGAACTTGTTCCACGGGCACACCGCCAGGCAATCGTCGCAGCCGTAGATCCGGTTTCCCATCGCGGCGCGGAACGCGCGCGGGATGTGCCCCTTGTGCTCGATGGTGAGGTACGAGATGCAGCGCCTGGCGTCGAGCCGGTAGGGCGCGGGAAAGGCGTTGGTGGGGCAGACGTCGAGGCAGGCGCGGCACGCCCCGCAATGGTCGGATTCGGCCTCGTCCGGGGCCAGGTCGAGGGTCGTGAACACCTCACCCAGGAACAGCCACGAGCCGTATTCCCGCGACACCAGATTCGTGTGCTTGCCCTGCCAGCCGACGCCGGTGCGGGCGGCCAGCTTCTTCTCCATCACCGGGGCGGTATCGACGAAAACCTTGACCTCGGCGCCCATGCCCTCATGTATCCAACGGGCCAAGGCCTTGAGGCGCTTCTTGATCTCGTGGTGGTAGTCGTGGCCCTGGGCATAGACGCTGACGGCCCCCGTGGCGGGCCTCGAGAGGGCCTCCAGCGGATCGCCCGCCGGGCCGTAATTGGCGCCCACCACGATCACGCTTTTCGCCTCGGGCCACAGGCGGGTGGGGTCGGAGCGCCGCTCCGGCTCGTGGGCCAGCCAACCCATGTCGCCGTGGAAGCCAAGGGCCAGGAATTGGGCCAGCTCCTCCCGGACCGCATCGGCGAGCGCGGGAAGGCAGAAGCCGACAGTATCGAAGCCAAGGG
>JBAVNO010000185.1:0-4897 GCA_049691095.1 Alphaproteobacteria bacterium
CGACGCCGGCTGCGGCTTCGGCGGGCCCCTCGTCGCCGCCTGCTTCGACCGCGAAGGCGCGGTCGTCGACGTCTTCGAGGCCTGATCGCGGTCAAACCGCGTCCCGCCCATCGGTCGCCGCGTCAGCTCTGGCCCGAGATCAATTTCAGCTTCTGCCCCGGCGAAGGTTGCGCGCCGGGCGCAAGCCCGTTCAGCACCCGCACCCGTTCGGCCGAGAACGACTCGAAGGGCTGCCGTCGCGCCAGGCTCTCCACCGTGTCGCCCGGACCCGCGGTCACCACCCGCACGCGGAGCGGCTGGACGGTGCGGACGTCGGCCCGGGTCAGCGGGCGGAAGCTATAGGTGGTCTTCCGCAATCCCTCGGCGAGGCGGTTGGTCGCCGCGGGCTGCGTGGCGAACAGGAAGCGGTAGACTGATTGCGCGTCATACGCGATCGCCACCAGCCGCACGTCCATCGCGCCTTCCTGCGTCTTCAGGCGCGCCTGGCCGGTCGCGGCTTCCATGCCGTTGACGGTGAGCGGCTCGACGTCATTGAGGCGCACATCCTTGGCCCACACCGACGTCAGATAGGTCGTCATGCGCGCGCCTTGCGGACGCTCGGCGCCGGTGAATTCGATGTGGGAACTGTCGGGACCGAGCGCGAGCACCGCGTTCTCGCTGTTGATGAGGCGGAACCCCTCCGGCACCTCGAATCCGAAGCCGAGCTTGGGGTGCAGGAACCGGCGGCCGCGGATCACGCCCTGGTCGGGATTGTCGCCGTACATGAGCCCGTCGATCTTCCCCAGATAGATGTCCTGGGCCACGATCGGGTCGCGCACCGCGATCCCGCTCGCCTCGCGGATCGTGGCCTCCACCCGGTCGGCGGTGCGCGGGTGGGTCTGCAGCAGGCTGAACTGATCGGCCGCGCCTGGCTGCCCCGAGATCTGCGCCTGGAGTTGGTCGTTGGCCTGCAATCGCGTCAGGAAGGTGGCCATGGCGTGGGGATCGAATCCGGCGCGGCTCATGGAGCGCACGCCGAGCCCGTCGGCCTCCGACTCCTGCTCGCGCGAATAGCCCTTGAGCACCAGCTCCGCCGTCAGCCCGCCGATCTGGCCCGCCAATTGGCTTCCGGTCAGCACGTTGAGGAGCCCGAGCCCCAGGCCCGCGACCACACCCTGGCTGTAGCGCTGGGCCGCGTGCCGCGCGGTGACGTGGCCGATCTCGTGGGCCAGGACGCCGGCCAGCTCCGCCTCGTTCCCGGCCAGCGCCAGCAGGCCGCGGGTGACGTAGACGTAGCCGCCGGGAAGCGCGAAGGCGTTGACGATCGGGCTGTCGAGGATGGTGAAGGTGAACGGCTGGTTCGCCTTCTCGGTGGTGGCGACCAGGAGCCGCCCGACGCTCTCCACGTAGCGGGCGAGGTTCGGATCATTGTACGCGCCGCCGAACTCCTGGATGACCTTCTCGTGCTGCTCCTTGCCGACCCTAGCCTCCTGTTCCTCGGACATGAACCAGGTGAACTGGGCCAAGGCCGGCGCGGGCGCGGCCAGCAGCCCGCCGAAAAATCCGCCCAACAGCCCGCCGGCGGCGAGCGCGGCCAGCAACAGCGCGCGCAATCGGGATTTGCCTGAGTTCATTCCTCAAGAACCTCGATCATTCCTCGAGAACCTCGATCTGCTCGGGGTGGGTCGCCTCGATCATGGGGCCGTTGAAGGACCGGATCCAGCCGCGCACCCTGACCCGCCGTCCCTCGAGCGCCTCGGCCGTCAAGCCGGCGGCGTCGAACGAGCGCCGCGCGCCGGGCGCAATCGTCACGGTGAAATCGGTCTTCCAGTCGGCGCCGAAATTAAGATACCGGCGCCCGCGCACGTCCGCCACCCGCAGCACCCGCCCTTCCACGAGCTGAAAGGTCCCGATGTCGCGCGCGAGCGCGCCCGCCTCGCGCACGGCGTAGAAGCGCTCGCCCCAGATGCCGCGCCGGGCCGCGCGGGCCTCGCGCTCGCGTGCCAGCATTTCGGGGACGAACGCCCGGTTGTCGGGAAAAGTATAGACCCGCGCCTGGCCCAGCCTCAGCATCGCGCCCTGAATCCAGGTTCCGTCGCCCAGATAGAGATGGGCGAGCAAGCGCCCGTTCCGATCCACCGACGCGCCCCCGAAGGCGAGCTGGACGTCTTTTCCCATCGCGAGTCGCGCGAGCACGTCCTTCGCGTCCTCGCCTAACGGCCATGCCTTGAAACGGGGCCGGCCCAGGGGAAGCTTCGGCGCCTGGATTCCCACCAGGCGAACTTCGATGCTGTTGCCGACCTGGGCCAGTGGCGGCGTCTCGTCGGTGGTTTCGGTCACGCGGATCGTCAGCGTGTCGCCGTCGGCAACCTCGGTCACCACGCCGGCGCCGCCTTGTCTCAGGGCCTCCGCCGCGGCGGACGGCGCCGGCAACAGGAGCGCGAGAAACAAGACCGCGGCGCGGATCGGCGCCCCGCCCCGGCCGGCAAATCCCATCATCGCGCTCCCTCCTTGCGGCAACCGCGCGGGTTCACGGCGAAGCGCGGCTTGCCAGGCCGGTTCACGGGTCTAAACTCGGCTTCCCGCGGGGCCGATTCCGTTCCTTGCCCCCTGCATACGGTCCCCGATGCCGATCCGCAAACCGAGGAAGACACTCTATCCCGCCATCGAGCCGTATCAGACCGGGACGCTCGCGCTCGACCACGGCCACGTCATGTACTTCGAGCAATCCGGCAACCCGAATGGCGTGCCGGTTGTCTTCCTGCACGGCGGCCCGGGGGCGGGCGCGGTGGCGGCGCACCGGCGCTTCTTCGACCCCCGATACTATCGCATCGTCATCTTCGATCAACGCGGCGCCGGGCGCTCGACGCCCTTGGGTGAGATCGCGCACAACACCACGCCGCTGCTGGTGGCCGACATCGAGACGCTGCGCCGCCATCTCGGGATCGACCGCTGGCTCGTGTTCGGCGGCTCGTGGGGCAGCACGCTGGCGCTCGCCTACGGCGAGGCGCACCCCGAGCGCTGCACCGGCTTCGTGCTGCGCGGCATCTTCCTCTGCCGGCCCGCGGAGATCGACTGGTTCCTCTACGGCATCCGCCGCTTCTTCCCCGATCACTGGCAGGACTTCGCCGCGCACATTCCGCCCGCGGAGCGGCACGACCTTCTGGCCGCCTATCACCGCCGCCTCCTCGACCCCGACCCCCGGGTGCACATGCCGGCCGCCCACGCCTGGAGCATCTACGAGGGCTCGTGCTCGACGCTCCTGCCCAGCCCCGAGACGATCGCCGCCTTTTCCGAGGACCGCATGGCGCTGGGGCTCGCCCGCATCGAGGCCCACTATTTCGCCAACCGCATCTTCCTGCCCGAGAACGCGCTGCTCGCCCAGGTGGGGCGTATCCGAAGCCTTCCCTGCGTCATCGTCCAGGGGCGCTACGACGTCGTCTGCCCCGTCACCACCGCCGACGAGCTCGCCCAGGCCTGGCCCGAGGCGGAATATGTGGTGGTGCCGGACGCCGGCCATTCGGCCATGGAGCCGGGGATCAAGGCGGCCCTGGTTGCGGCCACCGAATCGTTCAAGAAACGCCTCGGTTAGGCCGGGTGTCGGCGCGCTTCGCATCGCTCTGCCCTTGAGAAAGGCCGCGGGGTGAGGCGCGCTTGGCATCCCTCTGCGCTTGAGAAAGGTCGCGGGGTGAGGGGCGGGCCGCGTCTCCCGCGAGACGCGTTCCGCGAACCTGATCGCCGGGCAAACCCGTTGCGCGTCAGGGGCGATGGCCTATGATGCTGCGGCGGAACGCGCAAGGGGGTTTTCCCGTGTCTTCACCGGTTCGGTATGTTGCGGCGATTGCTGCGGCGGCGGCGCTGTGTCTCGCCCTTTCGGGCGGGCGCGCGATGGCCGGCGATCCGGCCTTCGTGACGCTGGGTGTCGGCATCTTCGACGTCTTCCACAACGACACCGCCGGCCACTTCCGGGCCGAGTTCCGCGCCGACCAGTTGGGATTCATCGAGCCCCTGGTGGGCGTGGAGGGCACGACCGACGGCGGCCTCTACGTCTTCGGCGGCTTCAACATCGACATTTTGGTCGGGCACCGCTGGGTATTGTCGCCCGGGTTCGCGGTCGGCCATTATTCCAACGGCAGCGGCAAGGATCTGGGCTACAACATCGAGTTCCGCTCCGGGGGCGAGGTGGCCTACCGCTTCGACGACCGTTCGCGCCTGGGGCTCGCGCTCCATCACATCTCGAACGCGGGCCAGGGCACCCACAACCCCGGCACCGAGATCATCGCCGTCACCTATTCGATCCCCATCGGCCACATCTTCGACAGCAACGCGAAGTAGCGGCGAAGCGGGCGGCTCGGGCGCAAGGACGTGCCTTGAGCGCAAGCCGCTGCGTGGCTCAGTCAGCCCTTCGAATCCCTCTCCCACCGGGGGAGAGGCGTGGGTGAGGGGCGGGCCGCATCTCGGCGCGAGATGCTTCGCCCCACTTGGCCAACCCCGACTTGGCCAATCCGGTGGCCGGTATGATATAAATTGCGCGTGCGTCCCCGTAGCTCAGTTGGATAGAGCACAGGTTTCCTAAACCTGGGGTCGTGAGTTCGAATCTCGCCGGGGACGCCACGCCTGCCCTTGGGGCAGAACGACGGCCCGCGTGTCCTGGGTGTAGGCTTTGGCCGACAACGAACTTTGGAAAAAGCTGCTAGATCCCGCGACGCTCAAAGCGGGCTGGAACCTCGCGAGAAATGACGCAAAAAGCAATTTTTTTGACGCGCCATTCTACACGGACGTCTTCACGATCTCTTTTGAAGAGAACATCGACGAGATCGTCAAACGACTTTCAACTAACACTTACCGCCCTTCGCCAATCACATTCATCGATGTGCCGAAGACCACGCTGGCGATCCGTCCCGGGTCTTTGCCCGAG
>JBAVNO010000186.1:0-12149 GCA_049691095.1 Alphaproteobacteria bacterium
GACGAGTGCGGGGCCGGTGCGGGCGGGTGCAGGCGGCGGCTTGGGCGGTGGCGGCGGGGCGCGCCCGGTGATACGGTCGTGACGATGGAATCCCTGACGATTCGGCAGATTCCGGTTCTGCACGACAACTACATCTATCTCATCCGCGAGCCGCGCGAGGGCGCGGTGGCGGTCGTGGACCCCGCGGTGGCCCAGCCGGTGCTTGCCGTCCTGCGGGAGCTCGGGTGGACCCTGACCCACATCCTCAACACCCATCATCACGGCGATCACACCGGCGGCAACCTCGAGCTCAAGGCGGCGACCCAATGCACCGTCGTGGGGCCGCACGCCGATGCGGCCCGCATTCCCGGCATCGACGTCGCGCTGAAGGACGGGGACAACTATCGCTTCGGCGCCCTGACGGCGCACGTCTTCGACGTGCCCGGACACACGCGCGGCCACATCGCATTCTGGTTTCCCGAGGCGCGCGCGCTGTTTTGCGGCGACACGCTGTTCGCGATCGGCTGCGGGCGCCTGTTCGAGGGCACGGCCCGTCAGATGTGGGATTCGCTGCAGAAGCTGCGGCGCCTTCCGGGCGACACGCGGGTCTATTGCGCCCACGAATACACGCAAAACAACGCCCGCTTCGCGCTCACCGTCGATCCGGGCAACCCGCTCCTGCGCGCCCGCGCGGCCCAAGTGGACCGGCTTCGCTCCGAGGGCAGGCCCACCGTGCCCTCGACCATGGAGGAGGAGCGGGCGACGAACCCGTTCCTGCGCGCCGACGACGCGGCCTTTCGCCGCGGCCTGAAAATGGAAGCGGCGGACCCGGTCGCCGTGTTCGCCGAGATCCGCCGCCGCAAAGACGTGTTCTGAGGGCCGTGCGGCCCTTGGTTCCGTGGGGCTTGGGGCTGGGAGCCGTTCTATGGCCCGGGGGCCTTCGCCCCTATTGCATGAACTGTCCGCCGTTGACGTTCATGGTCTCGCCGGTGATGAACCCGGCCTCGTCGGAGGCCAGGAACACCACCGCGCGGGCGATCTCCTCGGCGTGTCCCAGGCGGCCCACCGGGATCTGGGCCACGATCTTGTCCAGCACCGGCTGCGGCATCGCCGCCACCATCTCGGTGCCGATGTAGCCGGGCGCGATGGCGTTGGCGGTGACGCCCTTGAAGGCGCCTTCCTGCGCCAGCGCCTTGGTGAACCCCACCAGCCCCGCCTTGGCGGCCGAATAGTTGGTCTGCCCCATCTGGCCCTTCTGGCCGTTCACCGAGCCGATGCTGATGACCCGCCCGAAGCTGCGCTCGCGCATGCCCTCGATGACCTGACGCGTCATGTTGAACAGCGAATTCAGGTTGGTATTGATGACCGCGGTCCAATGCTCCAGCGTCATCTTGTGGAGCATGCCGTCGCGGGTGATGCCGGCGTTGTTCACCAGCACGTCGATGGGGCCGAGATCCGCCACCACCTTCTCGACGCCCGCCTTGCAGGCATTGAAATCCGAGACGTCCCATTTGTAGACGGGGACGCCGGTTTCGTTCTTGAACTTCGCCGCCGCCTCGTCGTTGCCGTGGTAGCTGGCTGCAACCTTGTAGCCGGCCTGCTTCAACGCGATGCACACGGCGTGTCCGATTCCACGCGTGCCGCCAGTGACTAACGCGACCCGAGCCATGAGTCTCTCCCTGTTTACGCCTGATTGACGATCGAACGGAAATTCGCGGTGCGGGCGGGGAGATCACTCCCCCGCCCGCCGCGGTGAGTTACGTGCGCTCGACGCACATGGCGATGCCCATGCCCCCGCCGATGCACATGGTGGCCAGCCCCTTCTTCGCGTTGCGGTGGCCCATTTCGAAAAGAAGCGTGTTGAGGATGCGCGCGCCCGAGGCCCCGATCGGGTGCCCGATGGCGATCGCGCCGCCGTTCACGTTGACCTTGGAGGTGTCCCAGCCGAGGCTTTTGCTCACCGCCAGCGACTGGGCGGCGAAGGCCTCGTTCGATTCGATGAGGTCGAGGTCCGCGATCTTCCAGCCGGCCTTCAGCAGCGCCGCCTTGGTGGCCGGGATCGGGCCCGTGCCCATGATCGAGGGATCGACGCCCGCGGTGGCCCAGCCGGCTATGCGCGCCAGCGGCGTGATGCCGCGCCGCTTGGCCTCGTCGGCGGACATGATGACCAGCGCGGCGGCGCCGTCATTGATGCCCGAGGCGTTGCCGGCCGTCACCGTGCCTTCCTTGTCGAAGGCGGGACGAAGCTTGGCGAGCGCTTCCAGCGTCGTGCCGGCGCGGACGTACTCGTCGGTGTCGAAGACCGTGTCGCCCTTCTTGCTCTTGATCACCACGGGCACGATCTCGTCCTTGAACTTGCCCGCCTTCTGAGCGGCTTCGGCCTTGTTCTGGGAGGCGCAGGCGAACTCGTCCTGCTCCTGGCGGGTGATCTGGAACTGGCGGGCCACATTCTCGGCCGTGACGCCCATGTGGTAGTCGTTCATCGCGCACCACAATCCGTCCTTGATCATGGTGTCGATGAAGTCGAGGTTCCCCATCTTCTTGCCGTTGCGCAGGTGCTGGGCGTGGGGCGACATGCTCATGCTCTCCTGGCCGCCGGCCACCACCACCTGGCTGTCGCCCGCGCGGATGGCCTGGTAGGCGAGGGCCACCGCCCGCATGCCCGACCCGCAGACCTGATTGATGGTCATCGCCGTCTTTTCCTTCGGCACGCCGGCGGCGAGCGCGGCCTGACGCGCCGGATTCTGGCCCTGGGCCGCGGTCAGCACCTGGCCCAACAGGACCTCGGACACGTCGGCCGGATCGACCTTGGCGCGCTTCAAGACCTCCTTGATGGCGATCTCGCCCAAGGCGGAGGCGGCAAATCCACTCAACGATCCATTGAAAGAACCCACCGGCGTACGCGCGGCGGCGGCAATTACGATATCGGTCATGGCTCCAGAATCTCCCTCGGCCTGGCTGGCATTCTCAATTAGATGGTGGGGCGTTGGCCAATCCGCTACACGCGGCCACCGCCAATTGCAATCAAAAAGTCGCCCCGCGCGTTTTGCCGTTTCCGGCCCCCTTGCGCGGCTTGCGCGCCCGCCTTGCGGATTTTGCCTGCGGCGAAGGCAATAGCTCGAGCCACGAGGCGAGCGGTTCCCAAAGCTCGGTCCGGGCCCGGCCTCCCACGACCATGCCGATGTGGCCCAGAGGGGGTGTCATACGCTCGCCCTCGGGAAGTCGCGCGGTCACGGCATCGGCCGATTCGGGTGGCACGATCCGGTCATGGGCGGGCACCACCACGAGCGCCGGGCAATGCACCTGGGCCGGATCGATGAATTGTGCGGCAATTCGCCACAGCCCGCGGGCGGGCTCGTTGCCGCCGTACCATCCCGCCAGGCATTCTCGCGCCACACCGGAAACCAGCGGCACGCCGTCGTTCAGCCAGTCCTCCAGGGCGATGAATTCCTCGACCCGGGTCTGGTTGGTCGGCGTCGCCGCCAGGGCCGCAAAAGCGCAGAACTTGCGCGCGGCGCTCATGGGATCGAGGCTCGAAAACATGGCCTGAAGGATATCCACAGGCAGTTCGCCCAGCCGGTCCAAGACCGGCCCCAGCGGACCGCCCGCGGCCACAACGACCTGGGACTGGGCGGTGCGGCCGGCGTGAAAATCCCAGGGCATGGCGAGCAACGCCAGCCCGGTCACATCCTCGCTGCGGCGCGCCGCCAGCGCCAGCGCCAGGTTCCCGCCCATGCAATAGCCGAGCACCGCCGGCTTGCGCCCCGTGATCTCGATCGTCTTGTCCAGCGCGGATTCCAGGACCCCGGCGATATAGTCCGTCAGCGTATAGTTTCTTTCGGCCGGGCCGGGCCGGCCCCAGTCCACCAGCAGGGGGCGCAGGCCGCGGGTGGCAAAGAAGCGGAGCAGGCTCTTCTTTTCCGACAGGTCCAGGACGTAGGCGCGATTGATGAGCGAGGGAACGATCAGGACCGGCATTCCCTCGTGCGCGGCCTCGTCGGTGGCGCCGTAGTCGAGGAGCCGCATCGCGCCCGACTCGAAAACGGAGGGCGGATCGGCCAGCATGCGCACATACGGGTGCCGCCGATAGGCCAGGACCCCGGTGACGAAGGCGTTGAGACGGGTGCGGATTTCGCGCTCGAAAGCGGCGTCAAGCGCCTTTGGGTCGGCGGCGTCGAGGCTTTCCTTCAGCGCCGCCGCCGTTTGGGTGAGATCCCCTTTCCAGGCTATCGAGCCGCGCTTCCAGACGTGCCAGGCGGCGCGTGAGCTCATCCACGTCATGGCCGCCGCCGCGAGGTGCACCGGCAGCGGGCGCGGTCCCAGCCTGCGCCCCGTGAGCACCCCTTGCCGTCGCGGTTGCACGTTCCCGGTCACCCGTGTCCTCCCCGGCCGGATAGAACCCGGCCCAAATGCCGCCCTTCTGGGGCGGCAGCATCGCCGCCATGCCCGGGGGCGTCATGGTCAACAACCGGGCCATCAGGTCCGCCATCTCGGGGTCGGCGGCCATGGCGGTCATCTGATCCTGCCACAAGTCGAGGAACTTGCGCGCAAGGCTGTCGAGGTCCGGCGGCTCGGGCATAGGGCAAGTATATCAAGCAGGCCGTCAAAGCCAATGGCCGCGCCGCCGCCGGCCGTAGGCCGCCTTGGCGCCCGGTCGCGCCGGTTTGCGGGCGAGCAATTTGGCGGAACTCCTGCTATTCTTGGCTCAGGTTAATAAGTTTCTCCCGGGATAAACGTGTCATGGCCGAAACCACAGAAAAGCCCAAAGCCGAACCCGTCACGATCAAGAAGTACGCGAACCGCCGGCTCTACAACACGGCCACCAGCAGTTACGTGACCCTCGATCACCTCTGCCAGATGGTCAAGCAGGGCACCGATTTCCTCGTCTACGACGCCAAGACCGGAGAGGACATCACGCGTTCGGTCCTGACCCAGATCATCGTCGAGGAAGAGAGCAAGGGCGGGCCCACCATGCTGCCCGTGAGTTTCCTGAGGCAGCTCATCAGCTTCTATGGCGACAACCTCCAGAGCCTGGTGCCGCGCTATCTCGAATTCAGCATGAAGACCTTCGGCCGCAATCAGGAACAGATGCGCAAGTATCTCGAGAGCATGCAGGACACCTTCGGCGGCCTGTTTCCCTTCGGGCGCTTCGAGGACGTGGGCAAGCACAACATGTCCATGTTCGAGCAGGCCATGAACTTCTTCGCGCCCTTCCGCGGCGAACCCGGAGAACAGGCCGAGCCTGCGGCGCCCGCGCTACCGCAAGTCAAGGGCCCTGCGGCCGAGAGCACCAAGGACAGGCAGCTCAACGATCTGGAGCAGAAGATCGCCGTGCTCCAGGAGCAGTTCGCGGAGCTGGCGAAGAAGGAGCAGGCCAAGAAGAAGGAAGCCGGGGACTAGGTCTCGGGCCCGGACCCGGGGCTACGACCCTGGGGGCCAGGACCTTGGCGCGGCCGGCGTTCGGCCCGACCGACCACCAAATCCATTCCCGTCAGTTTTGGCCGGCGGCCCGCAGGTCCTCTTCGTCCAAGGCGGGGGCCTTGTGCGCGGCCGGGGGCGCGTCCGCGCACCACGGACGCTCGATGCTGGGCCGGCCGTAATAATAGCCCTGGATGTACTTGATGCCGAGCTGGGTCAGGACCTCGACGTCGGCGGCGGTTTCGACGCATTCCGCCACCGTCTCCAGCCCGAAACCGTTGGCGAAGCCGAGCAGCGTCTGCACGAAGAGCTGGTTGTCGCGGTTCTCGGCCACGTTGCGGATGAACGAGCCGTCGATCTTGACGACGTCCACGACCAGCGACTTGAAGTGACGGAAGGACGTGTATCCGGCGCCGAAGTCGTCGAGCGCGATGCGGCAGCCGGGCTGGCGGACCGCGGCGACGAACCGGGCCGAGTCTTCGACGTCCTGCATCGCCGCGGTCTCGGTGATCTCGATCATCAGACGCTTGGCGATATCGGGTTGGTGATTGAGCAGGGCGCGGAATGCGCGCAGCCAGGATTCATCGATCGCCGTCAGCCCCGAGACATTGATGGCGAGCTTGATATCCGGGTATTGCGTCAACTCCTCGACCGCCATTTCCAGCGCCAGCCGGTCGATGAGCCGCACCATGCCCATTTGCTCCACGACGGGCACGAATTCGGACGCCGGCACCACCTCCCCGTTCTCGTCCAACATGCGAACGAGACATTCGTAGTAGGCGGGGCGGCTTGTCGACACCTCGACGACCGGCTGATAGGCGAATGTGATGCGGTTGTCCTTGAGCGCGGCGCGCACCCGTTCGGCGGTGCGGATGTTCTGGCGCCGCTGATGGCGCTGCATCTCCGACAGGTAATAGGAAACGAAACAATTCCGGCCGTGTTTCTTGGCTTCCTGCAGCGCCGTCTCGGCCTTGGTCATGACGTCGTGAGCGGAGTCCGATTCGCCGGGGAAGGTGACGAGGCCGATCGATACGGTCACGTGCAGGGGGCCGCTCGGGGTGCGCACGGGCGTGAGACGAATGTTGCAGAGAAGCTTTTCCGCGGTGGCGGTCGCCAGCATCTCGCTGCTGCTGGCCAGAACCACGCCGAAGCGATCGCCCCCGACGCGGCCGACGATGTCGCTCGACCGAAGGCACCGTTCCAGCCGGTGGCCGACCTGCATGATGACGGCGTCCGCCGTCTCGTAGCCGAAGGTGTCGTTGATGAGGGTCAGCTTGTCGATGCCCACGACCATGTAGGCGCAGCGTGTGCCATAGCGCGCGGCATAGGACAACGCATGCTCGAGGCCGGCGCGCAGCCGCGACCGGTTATAGAGGCCGGTGAGCTCGTCGTAATTGGCCAGGTATTCGAGACGCGCCTCGTTGTGCTTACGGTCGTCGACGACCCTGAGCACGCCGTACATGCGTAACGGACGCCCGGTTTCGGAGAAAAAGGCGGCGCCGCGGTCCTGGACCCAGCGGAATTTCCCCTGTCCGGCGCGCACGCGGTACTCGCACTCGAAGGGACGGCTGTTGGTCAGGTGATCCGAAAGCGCCTTCAGGCGCTCCGGCAGATCCTGCGGATTGATGCAGCGGTTGAACCCGTCCCCGGTGTCGCAAAGCCCGGCCGAATCCGCCCCGAAGAGGGTGCCGACCGGCCCCTCCCAGGCGATCACGTCGTCGACGAGATCCCAGTCGTAAAGGACGTCGCCAGCCGCCGTCAGCGCGGCCCGGAGCCGCTCCAGGTCTGGTCGAGAACCCGCCATCACGCGCTCATTGTCCGCATCCTGCACCGTTATTCGGAGCCGTACTTGGCACCGTGACCGGACGGGTAACGAAACCCCTCCTTCGGCCTTGCTGGTACCATAGAGGCCACGGGTTAATTTTCGTTGAATTTGCAGCTTTTACCGGATCCATCGCCGATCACATATATGACTGATTTAATTGATATTTTTTAGTGCATCGGCAAGTATGTCGATGGCCTGGTCGACATTCTCCCGCGTCGCGACCAGCGGCGGCGAGAGGGCGATCGCATCGCCGGTGGTGCGAATGAGCAGCCCCGCCTCGAAACACCGGAGATAGACCTCGAACGCCCGCTCCGAGGGCCTGCCCTGGCGGGGTTCGAGTTCGACCGCGGCCACCATGCCGAGGTTGCGGATGTCGGTCACGAACGGATGCCCCTTCAACGCGTGGATCCGCTCCTCGAGATAGGGCGCGAGAGCGCGGGCGCGCTCGAACAACCCCTCGTCGCGATAGATGTCGAGCGTTGCCAGGGCCGCGGCGCAAGCCACCGGATGCCCGGAGTAGGTGTAGCCGTGGAAGAGCTCGATCATGATCTCGGGCGCGTCCACCGCCATGAAGGCGTCATGGATGCCGCGCCTGACGCCGACCGCGCCCATGGGCACGGCGCCGTTGGTCAAGCCCTTGGCCAGAGTGATGATATCCGGGATGACGCCGAAATGATCGGCGGCGAAGGCCGCGCCCACGCGCCCGAAGCCGGTGATGACCTCGTCGAAGATGAGGAGTATGCCATGGCGGTCGCAGATGTCCCGCAGCCGCTTGAGATAGCCCTTCGGCGGTACGAGAACGCCGGCCGAACCGGCGAAAGGCTCGACGATCACCGCGGCGATGGTCGAGGCGCCGTGGAGCGCCACGATGCGCTCGAGGTCGTCGGCGAGCTCGGCGCCCCACGCGGGCTCGCCCCGGGAAAAGGCGTTCTTTTCGGGATGGTGGGTGTGGCACAGGTGATCGGCGCCGGGCAGCAACGGCCCGAACTGCCGGCGGTTGTTGGCGATCCCGCCTACCGAAATCCCGCCGAATCCGACGCCGTGATAGGCGCGCTCGCGGCCGATGAGGCGAAACCTCTGCCCTTCGCCGCGAATCTGATGATAGGCGAGTGCGATCTTGAGCGCCGTATCGACCGATTCGGAGCCCGAGTTGGTGAAGAATACGCGGTCGAGGCCCTGGGGCAGCATGGCGGCCAGGCGCGCGGCGAGCTCGAAGGCGCCCGCATGGCCCATCTGGAACGCGGGCGCGTAATCGAGCCGCGCCAATTGCGCGCCCACGGCCTCGGCGATTTCGCGGCGCCCGTGACCGGCATTGACGCACCACAATCCGGAGGTCGCGTCCAGCACCCGCCCGCCATCCGCGCGGACATAGTGCATGCCTTCGGCCGCAATGAGGAACCGCGGCGCCGATTTGAACAGCCGGTTGCCCGTGAACGGCATCCAATAGGCATCGAGGTCGTTGACGCCGGCGGCGGCGCCAGTGCCGCCACCGACTCCGCCAACCACGCCGCCACCCACGCCGCCCGAGGGTCCGCGCTTCGATCCACCACCGCGATTCAACCGACGATCCTCGTTTCAGCCATGGGTCCCGTGCCGGACCTTATCACCGCAGGATGCGCGGCCGCACCGTGAAGTTGCCTGCGTCCCGCTCCCTTGAAGTTGCCCGCGCCATGCTCCCGACGCGCGCCGGTCATCGTATCGCCGCGAGGAGCGCGTTTCGAGCGGCATGGTTAACGCCGCGCACGCCACCGCCGCCGCTCCGAACCGGAAAAATCCTGGCCCGGAAATGACTTGGCCGGCACGCGGCCGGCCTGAAAAAACCTTAAGACCTCACACGATGGTGAGGGGTTTACCTAAAATTTTAAATGCATTTACAACGGATTGACGGCATCTTAGCAGGCATGCAGGAAGGCCTTTCGCTCGGCGCAACCGGCGCGACGCCGCTCCCTGTCGTCTCGAATCCGAACGCGGGACGAAGGACGGCGTCCGATTTCGCGCGCCCGCTCGCGGGCGTGGCAACGCCGCCGCCTGTCCGCCGCACCCTGTCCGAGAGCGAGGACCCGCGCCACGGTCAACGCACGCGGCCGGACGCGCGTTCGCACGCACCCGACGGGCGCGGCACGATACCCGACGTCGTATCCGAATTTTCCGGCGAAACGGACCCGGGGTCCGCATCGGCCACCGCGGCGAGCGGTTTCCTCGCCCAGCACATCGCCCAGGAGGTCCTGGCCGCCGGCGGCCAGGCGACGCCGCGATTCGCCAACGCCGCGCTTTATCGCACGCCGGGCGATTCCCGCGTCACGGTCCTCGGCCCACAGGTTTCCCTCGACATCACGGTCTGACGGCCGGACCGCCGGCCGGACCGCCGACGACTCCCAGGCTAATCGGCACCATCGCGCAGCTCGAGCAGCCGCAGCGCGGCGCGCCAAAGGGTGAATGCCGTCGCAAAATCGGGTTTCTCCACGTCGACGTGCGCGAACCGGTCGAGCAGGAAGAGATCGGCGCGGCCCTCGGGCAGGGCCGCTTCCAGCTTCACGCTCTCGCCGTCGGGAATGATGGCGTCGTCGCGCCCGTGCAAGAGCAGGAAACGCGGCGCAAGGTGCGACAGATCCTTGGTCTTGAGGTCGAGCGCCGCGACTTCCCGGCGCAAACCCGCCGGCAGCCCCGCGAAAAGCTCCGGGACGCGCTCCAGGTCCTTGTTCTCGGCGAACGCCAGGACGGCGCGCCCCTCCGGCCCGAGACCGGAGCGAAGGTCCGCGATGTCCGCCGCGGGGTCGTCGAGCCGGCGCCTGGCGATGGAGGACAGCAACGCCGCGTCATGGCTGTCGGAAAGCCAGTCGACGTTGGCGAGAACGAAGAGCCACTTGCCGTAATCGTTGGGCCGGCGCCACGCCGGCGGTCCGCCGGGCGCAGGCCGGTAATAGCCGGTGGTGAAGAAGGCGAGCACGGCATCGAGATCGTAATAGCCGCCGATGCCGACGATGAACGCGATCTTTCCCCCCACCGCCGGATCGAGCGCCGCCAGCACGACCGGGCCCAGGGCATAGGACACGCCGACCACGCCGAGCCGTTCCGGCGCGGGACTGGAGGCGGCGAGATGCTGGACGGCGTCCGCCACGTCGAGCGCGTCCGCCGAACTCAGCTTCAGTTCGCGGACCCGGGGCAGGTCGGGCACGAAGACCTCGAAGCGCGCCTTGGCCAGCGTATGGGCCAACGCCACCAGGCGGGGGTCGTCCTTGCCGGTGGCGATCGCGCCCGCCACCAGGATGAGCGCGGCCCTGGCCTTCGCATTGGCCTCGCCCGCGGCCGGGTAGACATCGGCGCCATGAGTCCGGCCCGCGACCGCGTACGTGACCGTCGTCCGCGCGGGGAGCATTGCGGAGCCGCCGCTCTCCCCGGCGGCCAGCCCGGCGACCAGCTGCGCCGCTTCGATGGCGCGGGAGAAGGTATCCGTGCGCCACAGCCAAACGGCCGCGCCGGCCACGGCGACGAACGCGATCAGGGTCGCGCGGTGACGTGGGGTCATCGTCGATGGTCAATCCCGCGCGGCTGCCCGTTCTAGGCGGCGCTTACGCGGTCCGTCGCGGGGCGGCGCGCCCGGCGGCCGCGGGCAGGGCCAGGGCCAATCCCAGCACGAACCAGAAGTGCCGCTGGTACAAGGCCTCGATGCCGATGGAAGCCCCAATCATCGCGACGAAGGCGCCGGTCGCCGCGGCGCCGAAGGGGTCTTGGCCCGCCGTTCGCAGCAGGCCCCGCAGGCAGAAGAAAAAGAACGCGGCGAACAGGGCAAGTCCGATGAGGCCGGTTTCGACCAGCAGCCAAAGGGCCGAGTTGTGGACCAGCGTCACCGTCGTTGTGCCCGAGGCGAGCTCCCGAGCCAGCATGCCGCCCAGACCCGTGCCCAGCAGCGGATGCCCGGTCCAGAGGCCGAGCGCTTCCAGCGCCGATCGCAACCGCTCGTTAAAGCCGGCCGGGTTCGACCTCAGGATGTAGGCGGGTTCGTACCGCGGCAGCCCGCCGATTCCGTCATTCCACCCGAGCCCGCTCAGCAGCAGGTTCAGCAAATCGCGGCCGAAATACACCAGCGCGACAACGAGCGCCGCCGCCACCGCGGCCCGAATCGTCTCGCGCACGTCGAATGCCTTGAGAGCGTATACGGTCGCCAGCCCGGCGGCGGTCGCGATCCAGGCCGACCGCGACCCGGACAGCACGACGGCCGCCAGCATCAGCGCCAGCCCCGCCCGATGCAGCGATCTCGGAAACAATTCCGCCCGCGCGAGATAAGGCGCCTGAAGCGCGATCAGGAATGCCATCAGGCAGCCGAAGGCGTTGGGATTGTCCAGCAACCCCTGGACCCGAAAGGCGATCGGGTTGTCGAACTCCGTCGTCAACAGATCGAACCGGTACGCCGCCAGCGCCGCGACCGCGCCGAGCGCGATGATCCAGGCCGCGCCGAGCAGCGCCCTCAGGAACCAGGCGCGCCGCTCCGAGTCGATGATCCCGGCGAAGAAGCCGCCCAGCGAAAAATACCCGACCAGGACGAACCAACCGGCGAATTTGTTCGTGACCGCCCAGCCCAGCCAGGTTCCGATCGTGACGCGGCCCCAAACCACGGCAAACGCCATCCAGGCGCTAAGCACGGCGAGCCAGAGCCAAGTATGCTTGTCGCGCCATTCGAAGGCGGCCCACGGCCGGCCGCGGCCGGCGACGAAGGCCAGCGCGACGAGGAAAGGCAGCAGAAGGTCGGCCGCGCTGACCCGGAGCCCTACTTCGGAAACGGGCAAGGTGACTTGGACCTGGAGTCCGACGGCAAGCACGGCGAGCAAGACCGTCGTCACGACGTTATTCCCGAGCCATCCCGCATCGCGCCCGATCATGTCGGTCAAAGCGCCAGCATGGCGATGACGCCCATGGCAAGCGACAGCAG
>JBAVNO010000187.1:0-2463 GCA_049691095.1 Alphaproteobacteria bacterium
GGCATTCAAATCAAATTATCTTTGACAGTTCGCGGGCCTAAAAGTTTAATGGTTAACACTCAATCGTTTGGGTCGATGTCACAGACCGAGAGGGGTGTGACACTTTTGCATCTGCGGAAGGCACTAGGTTCGACGTAAGGCCCAGCGAGCTAACTCGCAAACTCCCAAGGGGGAAGATAATGACGAAACTATTCACGAAATTCGCGGCAGTGGCCGCCCCCGCCGCGCTCTTGCTTGCTGCCGGTGCGACTCCGGCGGCCGCCAAGGTGCTGGTGATGGGCGACGGCGGCTGGGAAGTCAGCTTCGATGGCTCCGTCAACGCCTTTGCCGTATACACGGGCGGCGACGGGCTCAACCTGCCCGCCACCGGCGCCACCGCGGGTCACACCGGCGGCCTCGGTGCGCCCAACTCCGCCAGCCCGGACAGTTCCTTCCGGGTGCGCACCGGCCTGTTGCCGGCGGTGTTCGGCATCAACATCAAGGCCCCCACAACCGGCGGCCTCGACATGGGGGCCCGCATCGGCCTCTATCCGAACATCTCGAGTAACACCAAGAACGGCGAGCACAACACGTCCGACCTCGACTCGCGCGAAATGTTCTTCACCGTGGACGGCTCCTTCGGTCAGGTCCTCGCGGGCAAGACCCTGTCGCACTTCATGGGCAAGAACATCCTCACCGACATGACCCTGTTCGGGGTCGGCGGTATCGGAACCGTGGCCCAGGCCGGCGGCACCACGTTGGGCCGTATCGGCTACGGCTACGTGTATCCGCAGTTCAACGGCCGTATCCAGTACACGACGCCCAACATGAACGGCTTCAAGGTCAGCGTCGGCGTGTACGATCCCTCGAGGGTCTCTGGTTCCGGCGTTACCGCGACCGAGACCGACTCGCCGCGGTTCGAAGGCGAGGCGTCCTATGCCGGCACTTTCAGCGGCGCGGACGTCAGCGCGTGGTTGAACGGCATGTGGAACGAGGCCACGCTGACCGGCAATTCGACCGGTCCGAGTGCCGCTAACGTGGCGATCGCAACCGGCGCTGGTCTTTCGACCCTTCAGATCGGCGACAGCGTCAATTCTTGGGGCATCGGCGGCGGCTTGCAGGTCGGCATCCCGATCGGCATGGGCAAGCTGACTCTGATGGGTTCCGGTTATGGCGGCAAAGCCCTCGGCTTGACCTTCCAGACCGACGTCGACGCGCTTGATCCGGTTGGTCAGGAGCGTGATCACTGGGGTTACATCGGCCAGGCGACATTCGGCTTTGGTCAAGGCACCAGCGTGGGCTTCAGCTATGGCGAGAGCGGCGCCGACGAGACGGCGTTCGAGCGTGTGGTTCGCCTCGCTGGAACCAACTCCCAGATCAACGTGCAGAGGCTGTATGACGCGATGGTCTGGCACGACATCAATCCGAACCTCCGGGTGGTCGCCGAGTACGGTCACCAAGAGACCGAGTGGTTCGACAACGCGGACCAGAACGCCGATATCTTCTCGGTCGGCGGTTTCTTCTTCTGGTAAACCGACGACAGGTCTAGACTTTTCAGAGGGGCGCTTCGGCGCCCCTCTTTTTTTCTCCCCTTCCGCCTGTCCCGGCCACAATGCGGCCATGATCCTGTGTTTTTCCGTGGGGCCGGCCGCGGTCTTCCATTCGGCTACAGGTTTGGGCTAAAGTGCCCGGCCTTGCGGCAGGCGGCCAAGGGCGTCTCACCGCCATCGGCAACCGCACCGGAGGCCGCGGCGCGGCGCAGCCGGCAAGGTTCAAGGGGAGAAAATGGCAGAATCCGTCGTCTTTTCGCAGCGTGGTACCACGGGCCGCCGGCGCTTGCGGCAGCTTTTCCTCCTCGCGATCATGCCGATCGGCCTTGCCGCCTGCTCGCTGTTCGAATCCGGCGGAGGCGAGGGCATCGAACAAAAGGTTTCCAAGGAGGTGTGGCGGTCCCGGGAAAGCTATGTCCGCATCGAGAACCAGGATGCCCCCAAGGGCATTGTCCTGCCGCCCAATCAGCACCCGGTCACCATTACGCCCGAACAGATCCGCAACGCGCTCGACTCCATTCGGATCGAGCACGACAAAAAGGACGGGCCCATTCCTTTGTTCAGCGACTGGGAACTCGACATGCTGAGCAAGCATGTGTCCGAGGGGTTGGCACAGGCGGCGCCCAATCAGGACGTCACCTTCGCCGTGGTCGGATGGCACAAGGCACTCATGTCGCTCAAGGTCGCGAAGCTCACCACCGGCCGGATGTTCTATGCCGGCGGGCAGCTCAATCTGATTGTCGGCTCCGGGCAGCGTGACGCCAACAATGAGGACTGGGCGTACCGCGAGATGGAACGGGACCGCCGCCTGGATCCCTATATTCCGGGGATGCGCAGTTTCACGTTGCCGCACCAGTGGAGACTTTCGGTCCCGCCGAACGCGGGAATATACGCCGCCCCCAACACCACGCGCACCGATTGGCTCGTCTTCACC
>JBAVNO010000188.1:0-5711 GCA_049691095.1 Alphaproteobacteria bacterium
CCCATGCCTCGAGCGCGTGCACGAACGCCCTCACGTCCCCGCCGCGCCCCCGCAAATCCAGCATCACATAGGCGATCCGCTGGCCCGGCCCGTGGTAGGTGTATTGGCCGCCTCGCCCGGCCTCGAACACGGGGAACCGCGCTGGTTCCAGGAGGTGCTCGGGCCTGGCGCTGGTGCCGGCGGTATAGAGGGGCGGGTGCTCGAGCAGCCAGACCAGCTCGCCGGCGCGGCCCTGGGCGATGGCCGCGACCCGGTCCTCCATCTCCTTTACGGCCGCGGGATAGGCGACGGTCTCCCTGCTGACCCGCCATTCGACGGATTGCGTCCCGGCGGGATCGTGATCCATGGGCGCGGTCCTGCTTGATTGAAGCCGGATCATTTGGTATTCCCCGCCGGGGCCGTTGACAAGGGCGGGGAGCCGCCCCAAACCAACAGCATGCGGTCGTGGCGGAACTGGTAGACGCGCAGCGTTGAGGTCGCTGTGGGGTAATTCCCGTGGAAGTTCGAGTCTTCTCGACCGCACCATCCTTCCCACCTTGGGCCCCATAGACCGAAGCCCGCCTTGTCGCCCGCCGTCTCCGGCGCGCGGCCTTCGGCACAAAACCTTCGCCGTCTGACGGTGGTCTCGCCCAAGGCCCTGCGGCTATAATGCCGCGCGCGCGGCGTTCCGGTCCCATCACATGCCCGGCGCGGCGCGGCTTCGTCCTATCCGCCACCGGCCTGTTCAAAGTCCCATCGTGCCACGGGACGATCCGATGATGCGGGGTGAGCAAGTGAGCCAAGACGCAGACCTCGAACCGAGAAGGGAAGGAGCGGCCGCGCCCGAGGAGGGCGTAGGCATCGCCCCCGATCTGGTGCGGGACGTCACCGATGCCCTGGCGGTCCACGACAAAGACCGTCTGCGCTTCCTGATCGCGGCGCTTCGCGCCGCGGAAATGGCCGATCTGATCGAGCACCTGGCGGTCGAGGACCGCAACGACCTGGTCCAATTCCTGGGCCCGGAGATCGATCCCGAGATTCTCTCCGAGCTCGATGAGGACGTGCGCGAGCAGGTCCTGGAGCTGATGGGACCGAAACGGGTGGCGGCGGCCATCACCGAGCTCAATTCGGACGACGCCGTCGATCTGATCGAGGATCTGGATGAGGACGTCCAGAAAGCGGTGCTCAAGGCCGTCACGGCCGAGGACCGCGCCATCCTCGAGACCGGCCTCGCCTATCCCGAGGAGAGCGCCGGCCGCCTGATGCAGCGCGAGCTCGTCTGGGTGCAGGCCTATTGGACGATCGGCGAGGTCATCGACCATCTGCGCACGGCCGAGGACCTGCCCGACGACTTCTACGACCTGTTCGTGGTCGACGCCAAACACTGTCCGGTGGGCACCGTGTCGCTGAGCCGCGTGCTGCGCACCAACCGTCCGGTAACGGTGGGCGAGATCATGGTCCCCAATCCGGTCACGGTGCCGGTCAACATGGACCAGGAAGACGTCGCCTTCATGTTCCGCCAGCAGGACCTGATCTCGGCGCCGGTGGTGGAGGCCGACGGGCGGCTCGTCGGCGTGATCACGGTCGATGACGTGGTGGACGTCATCGACGAGGAGGCCGAGGAAGACCTGATGCATCTGGGCGGCGTGCGCCAGGACGACTTCTACCGCGCCGTCGTGGACACGACGCGCTCGCGCTTCGCGTGGCTGGTGGTGAACCTGGCCACCGCCGTCCTGGCCTCGGCGGTGATCGGCATCTTCGAACCCACGATCCAGCACATCGTCGCCCTTGCGGTGCTGATGCCCATCGTCGCCTCGATGGGCGGAAACGCGGGAACGCAGACGCTCACCGTGGCGGTGCGGGCGCTGGCCACCAAGGAACTGACGGCCGCCAACGCGATGCGCGTGATCGGCAAGGAGATCCTGGTCGGGAGCTTCAACGGCATTCTGTTTGCGGTCCTGACCGCGATCGTGACCTGGGCGTGGTTCGGCAGCCCCGCCATCGGCGCCGTGATCGGGGCCGCGATGGTCGTCAACCTGATCGTCGCCGGACTGGCCGGCACGGCGATTCCGATCGGCCTCGAGCGCGCCGGGATCGACCCGGCGGTCGCGTCGGGCGTGTTCCTGACCACGGTGACGGACGTGGTGGGGTTCCTCGCCTTCCTCGGCCTCGCCACCCTGTTCCTCCTGTGACGAGCCGCCGCGCACGCCACCATCCTTAGCGAGGGAGCAAGACCATGCCGAACGTTCTCATCACCGGGGCCAACCGGGGCTTGGGTCTCGAGTTCGCCCGCCAATATGCGGACGAGGGCTGGCGCGTTTTCGCCACCTGCCGCGATCCCGACCGCGCGGGGCAACTGGAAGGACGGACCGGGGACATCCGCGTCCATCGCCTGGACGTTGCCGATTTCGGGCAGATCGACGCGCTGGCCAGGGAGCTGAAGGACGAACCGATCGACCTCCTGATCAACAACGCCGGCGTCTACGGCACCGGGCCGCAGACCCTCGAATCGCTCGATTACGACGAATGGTCCCGGGTCATGCGGGTCAACTCCCTGGCGCCCATCCGCATCTGCCGGGCGTTCCTCGAGCAGGTGGCCCGGAGCGACAGGAAGATCATCGTCGCCATCAGCAGCAAGATGGGCAGCATCGACGACAATACGAGCGGCGGCGCCTACATCTATCGCACCAGCAAGGCGGCGCTGAACGCGGCGATGAAGAGCCTGGCGATCGACCTCGCGCCCCGCGGCGTGACCGCCGCCATCCTCCATCCGGGCTGGGTGCGCACCGACATGGGCGGACCCGGCGGGCGGATCAGCGCGGAGGAAAGCGTGTCCGGCATGCGCCGCGTCATGGCCGCCCTCGAGCCCCCAGATGCCGGCAAATTCCTCGGCTACGACGGCGCCGTCGTACCCTGGTAGGCAGTTCGGCAACGGGCGCGCCGCGCCCGGCCCCCGCGCCGTCCTTCACGAGAATCGGCAATACCGGCCGTCAACGGCATGATCCGCGCCCTCCCGCGGGCGCGCCAACGGCGCGGTTAACGCAACCTTTACGGTTGGCAGTAGAGAGTACACACGTAAAAGATGCATGACGAAAGGCGCCGGACGGGGCAGTGACGCCGCCATCCCGGCAGGACGCACGCGATGGAACGCCGGGACTTCGAGAGCCTGAATGTGCTGGTGGTGGATGACAACCACCAGATGCTGACTCTCATCAAGAGCATCCTCCATTCCTTCGGAATCAAGAACATGAAGACGGCCACGGACGGCGCGGACGCCTTCAAGGAGCTGCGCTATTTCGCGGCGGACGTGGTGATCTGCGACTGGAGCATGTCGCCGCTCGACGGGTTCGACTTCGTGCGCCTGGTGCGCACCGCCAGGGACAGCCCGAACGTGTATGTGCCCATCATCATGCTCACCGGCCACACCGAGCTCGACAACGTGATGCACGCCCGCGACGCCGGGGTGAACGAGTTCCTGGCCAAGCCGCTGACGGCGCACGCCCTGCAGTCCCGCATCGAGGAGGTGATGGCGCGGCCGCGCCGGTACGTTCGGGCCGCGACCTATTTCGGTCCCGACCGGCGGCGGCGGAAGCTCGCCTCCTACCGCGGACCGGAACGGCGCCTGCGCGAGGCGACGTGGGAAGATCCGCCGAATTTCCGCAACGACGTGCTCCACCCCGACGAGGTCGAGGAGTTGCTCAAAGGATAGAGTCGCGGCGCTCGGAGCGGGCGCTTTCTCCGGTGGGCGGAGGACCTTGCCCGTCGAGCGCCGCCATCTCGTCTTCGGTGAAGACCCGCGAGCGGGTCAGAAAACGCACGCCTTCCGGAGCCTCGAGCGAAAAGCCGCCGCCACGTCCCGGTACCACGTCGACGGTAAGGTGGGTGTGCGCCCAATACTCGAATTGGGCCTTGCCGATGTAGAAGGGGCAACCTTCGATCGTTCCCAGGAACACGTCTTGGGCGCCGACCTTGAACTCGGCCCTTGGATAGCACATCGGCGCGCTGCCATCGCAACAGCCCCCCGACTGGTGGAACAACAGATCACCGTGCCGGACTCGAAGCGTTCGAACCAGCGCAGCGGCCTGTGGTGTGATCGAAACCCGTGCGACGGTCATCAAATCCTCGTCGGAAGGAGCGGGGCGGCGGCGCGAGAAGGTCCGCCGCCCCAACCCGTCCTAAAAGAAGCCCATGGGCTTGGAATCGTAGCTCACCAGGAGGTTCTTGGTCTGCTGGTAATGGTCCAGCATCATCTTGTGGGTTTCGCGTCCGATGCCCGACTGCTTGTAGCCGCCGAACGCCGCATGGGCCGGATAGAGGTGATAGCAATTGGTCCACACGCGCCCGGCCTTGATGCCGCGACCCATGCGGAAGGCCGTGTTCATGTCCCGCGACCACACGCCGGCCCCCAGGCCATAAAGCGTGTTGTTGGCGATCGAGAGGGCCTCGGCCTCGTCCTTGAACTTGGCCACCGAGACCACGGGGCCGAAGATCTCCTCTTGGAAGATGCGCATCGAATTCTTGCCGACGAACACGGTGGGCTCGACGTAATAGCCGCTGTCCAGCTCCGCGCCCAATTGCGGCCGCTTCCCGCCGGTGCGGAGTTCTGCGCCTTCCTGTTTGCCGATGTCGATGTAGGACAGGATCTTCTCCATCTGATCGTTCGATGCCTGCGCCCCGATCATGGTTTGCGGGTCGAGCGGATCACCCTGCTTGATCTTCTTCACTCGGGCCACCGCCCGCTCCATGAATTGGTCGAAGATCGACTCCTGGACCAGCGCGCGGGAGGGACAGGTGCACACCTCCCCTTGATTGAGGGCGAACATGGTGAAGCCCTCGAGGGCCTTGTCGGCGAAGTCGTCGTCCTCGGCGAAGACGTCGGAAAAGAAGACGTTGGGCGACTTGCCGCCGAGTTCGAGCGTCACGGGAATGATGTTCTGCGAGGCGTATTGCATGATGAGGCGCCCCGTGGTCGTTTCGCCCGTGAACGCGATCTTGGCGATCCGCGGACTGGAGGCCAGCGGTTTGCCCGCCTCGACGCCGAAGCCGTTCACGACGTTGAGAACGCCGGCCGGCAAGAGGTCGCCGATCAGGTCCATCAACACCATGATGCTGAAGGGCGTCTGTTCGGCCGGCTTCAGCACGATGGAGTTTCCCGCGGCCAGCGCGGGCGCCATCTTCCACGTCGCCATGAGGATGGGGAAGTTCCAGGGGATGATCTGGCCTACGACGCCCAGCGGCTCGTGGAAATGATAGGCGACGGTATTGTGGTCGATCTCCGAGAGCGTGCCTTCCTGGGCGCGGATGCAGCTGGCGAAATACCGGAAGTGGTCGATCGCGAGTGGAATGTCGGCCGCCAACGTCTCGCGGATCGGCTTGCCGTTGTCGAGCGTCTCCACCAGCGCCAGGGTGCGCAGATTCGCCTCCATGCGGTCGGCGATGCGGTTCAAGATGGCGGCGCGCTCCGCGGGCGAAGTCTTGCCCCAGCTCTCTTGCGCCTTGTGCGCGGCATCCAGCGCCTTTTCGATGTCCTCGGCCGTCGAGCGGGCGATCTCGCACAGCGGCTGGCCGTTGATGGGACTGAGATTGGTGAAATAGGCGCCCTTGACCGGCGCCGTCCACGCGCCGCCGACGAAGTTGTCGTAACGGTTCCGGATCGGGATCTTGTTGCTAATTTCCTTGATGGCCTTGTGCATCATGGTCGTGTCCTCCCTGAAGAATGCGGCGGTTCGCCG
>JBAVNO010000189.1:0-10810 GCA_049691095.1 Alphaproteobacteria bacterium
CGCGTTGTAGGCGTCGTTGTCCGTGGCCGCGATCAGGTATCCGATCCCCGTGAGATCGAGGGTTTGGGCCGTCGGCTCCGACAAGACCTCGCCGTAATAGACGGGGATGCCCGCGCGGCGCGCGTCCCCCAGGTGCATCCACGCGGTGTCGGCGATGCGCACCGTGATCTTCCGCGACATCAGGGCCTTGGCCAGCGCGGTGCTCCACGGGTTGGCCCCGACGATGAGGACGCCGTTTCGCGCCGCCGCCGCGAGGCCCAGGCGCCGCCCCAGCCAGCCGATGCTGAAGCCGTGGGCGATCACGGTGGCGAACACGACCGCAAACGACAGCGGCACCAGGACCGCGGCATCCGCGTAGCCGAGCTCGACCAGGATGGGTCCGAAGAATCCCGTCACCGCGACCGCAACCACGCCGCGGGGCGCGATCCAGGCGACCATCGCGCGCTCTTGCCACGACAGCGGCGTCCCATAAAGCGCGGTCAGCGCGGCCAACGGGCGGATCAGGAACAAGACCGCGCCCACGAAGGCCCAGGTCCGCCAGCCCAGCCCCAGAAGGTCCCCGGGCCTCAGCGTCGCGGTCAACAGCACGAACACGCCGCCCACCAGAAGCACGGTCAGGTACTCCTTGAACCGCCGCATCTCGGCGATGCTGGCGATCCCGGTATGGGCGAGCACCGCCCCGAACACGGCCGCCGCCACCAGGCCGCTTTCGGCCTGGATGCCGTTGGGAACCGCGAAGCACACCAGCACGGCGCACAATATCGCCGGGGCCTTCAGGAACTCGGGCACGTGCCCGGCGTGGAAGGCCCGGGCCAAGAGGCGTCCCGCCGCGACGCCGAGCGCGACCGCTCCGACGGCGCCGATCAGGAACTGCACCAGCGAGCGGGCGGTGGGCGTGCCCGAGCCGCCGGCGGCGATGATCTCGAACACCAGGACGGCCAGCACCGCGCCGATGGGGTCGTTGACGATGGCCTCCCACTTCAGCACCGAGGAGACGCGGGGCGTGAGCTTCGCCTGGCGGATCAGCGGCACGACCACCGTCGGCCCGGTGATGACCAGAATGGCGCCGAACAGCGTCGCCACCGGCCACGAGAGGGCGGCGACATAATGCCCGGCCAGGGTGGACAGCAGCCAGGTGACGGGAATCCCGATCGCGAGCAGCCGCCGCACGGCCGGCCCGGCGCCCCGGAGCTCCGTAAGGCTGAGCGACAGCCCGCCCTCGAACAGAATCACGGCCACGGCCACGGCGACCAGGGGCGCGAAGATCACGCCCAGGTCGCGGTGCGGGTCGATGAGATGGAAGACCGGTCCGGCCAGGACCCCGGCGATGGCCAGAAGCACGATGCCCGGAAGATGCAGGCGCCACGCCAGCCATTGCGCGCCGACGCCGGCAACGCCGACGAGCGCGATCTGATAGACCAGTATTTCCTCCACCGTCCGCTCCTCGGGTTGGGCGCGCCCCGGCTTCCGGCGGCGCCGGGCCGACCGACATTCTACAGGAGCCGGCCCGCCGAAATCGCGCGCTACGGCAAATGTCGGAATCGCGCGCAACGGCAAATATTGCCGGGTGCGTTCGGGCGGCACAATTTTGAATGTTGACATCGGCCGCAGCGGGAGTAACTACGCAACCGTGATCCTATGTCGACGGCGCCGTCCCCGAGGACGGGGAGCGAAGGCTCCTCCGCCGGCGCCTTCGGCGGGCAGAGACCGGCCTGCCTGTTCGTCCGGTGCACCGGCCAGCGCCCGGTATCCCGCGCTCGATTTCTGTGAACAGGGGTTTTGACCGTAATGAGTAAATCCACCAACGGCGCCACGGCATCTCCGGCGCCGCGACCCACCGCCGTCCCGAAGGCCGTTCCCAAGGCCAGGCCGGGCGGAAGCTATGGCCCGATCGCCGACCTGGAAAGCCATCTCCCGCCCGAGTGGTGGCGGGAGCTGTTCGATTCCCTTTATCTCCGCACCGACGGCGACGTGGTCGAGAACGACGCCAACACGGCGCGGGAAGTGGACATGCTGGTCCAGGCCACGGGCGTCGGCCCGGGCGACAAGATCCTGGATCTGTGCTGCGGCCAGGGCCGGCACGCGATCGAGCTGGCGCGGCGCGGGTTCGAGCACGTGACCGGCGTCGACCGCTCCCGCTACCTGATCCGGCTGGCCCGCCGCCGGGCCTCCAAGGCCGGGCTTTCCGTCACCTTCCGCGAGGGCGACGCCCGCAACATCCGGCTCCGCGACAGCAGCATCGACTGCGTCTGCATCATGGGCAACTCGTTCGGCTATTTCGACACCGAGGACGACGACGTCCGGGTGCTGGAGGCGGTGAAGCGCGTGCTGCGGTCGGGCGGCAACCTGGTGCTCGATCTCGCCGACGGCGATTGGGTCCGCGACCATTTCGAGCGCCGGTCCTGGGAATGGATCGACCAGCACCACTTCGTCTGTCGCGAACGCTCGCTGTCCGATGACGGCGACCGGCTGGTGTCGCGCGAAGTCGTGGTCCATGCGGAGCGCGGCGTGATCGCCGACCAGTTCTACGCCGAACGTCTGTATTCCCATAAACGCATCAAGGATCTCCTGGAACGGGTCGGCTTCCGCAACCTCCGCACCCACGGCTACCTGGAGGCCGAATCCGAGCGCGGCCAGGATCTGGGCATGATGAGCCGGCGCCTGTTCCTTTCGGCCGAGGCGCCGCGCAAGCAGCCGGTGGCGGTCCTCAGGAGGGCGGCCAAGAAGGTGGCCGTGGTGCTGGGCGACCCGAAGCTGCCCGATACCGTCAAGCGGGGCGGCCAGTTCAACCAGGAAGACATTGAAACGATCGAGCGCCTCAAGGACGCGCTCGCCGACGTCCCCGGCTACAAGTTCACGTACCTGGACAATCACGCCACCCTGGCCGCCAGCCTCAAGGCCGATCCGCCCGACTTCGTGTTCAACCTCTGCGACGAGGGATACAACAACGACGCCTTCATGGAGCTCCACGTTCCGGCGCTTCTCGAGATGCTGGGGCTCCCGTACACGGGCGCGGGCCCGGCCTGCCTCGCCAGCTGTTACGACAAGGCGCTGGTTCGGGCGCTTGCGGCCTCGCTGGACATTCCGGTGCCGCTCGAGACCTTCGTGCGCGCCGGCGACCAGTCGGCCACCATCCCGTCCACGTTCCCGGCCATGCTCAAGCCCAATTTCGGCGACAGCAGCCAAGGCATCACGCAGCACGCGGTGGTGGCGAACTCGGAGGAGCTGATCGACTACCTGCTGCAGTTGCGCGACGAGCTCAAGGACCGCCCCATCCTGGTGCAGGAGTTCCTGACCGGCCCCGAATACAGCGTGTCGCTGATCGGCAATCCCGGCCTGGGGCTCACCTCTCTCCCCGTCCTCGAGGTGGACTATACGGGGCTCGACCCGGGGCTGCCGCGGATCCTGGGCTACGAGTCGAAGTGGCTTCCGGACTCGCCCTATTGGACTCAGATCCGCTACCGCGAGGCCCAGGTCGATGCCCAGACCCAGCGCCTCCTGACCGCCTATTCGAGCCTGCTGTTCGAGCGGCTGCGCTGCCGCGACTACGCCCGCTTCGACTTCCGGGTCGACGCCCAGGGCCAGATCAAGCTCCTCGAGGTCAATCCCAACCCCGGCTGGTGCTGGGACGGGAAGTTCAACCTGATGGCGGGCTTCGCCGGGATGAGCTACCCCGAGGTCCTGAGGGCGGTGCTGGACGCGTGCAACGAGCGCATTTCGGCGGCCATCAGCCCGGGCCGTCCCCAGATCGTGGCCCCGGCGGCCGAGGCGGTGGCGGTCTAGACCGCTATCGCCTTGACATTATTGAGCTATGAGAAGCGGCCCTTGGGCCGCTCCGTTTCTTTTTGGCACCCTTCGGCCCTGGCGGGAGAAGTGCCCACCCGGCCCCTCCAAGCTCCTGAGCCGCCTTGACGTTCATCCGGTGAACGAGGTACGTTCATGGGCTGAACGTGGGCGGCCGCACCCATGGGCCCGGACAAGGGCCGGGGTGAAGGTGGCCTTTCCGCAAAAGGGGGTTCCCGTTGGCCGAACGCGACGCCGGCCCGCTCGACGACGAGGCGGCCATTACGCTGGGCCTGCTCAACGCCGTCCACGAGAACAGCGCGCTCACCCAACGCTCGGTCGCCCGCGAGCTCGGCATCGCGCTCGGGCTCGCCAACGCGTACCTGAAGCGCTGCGCCAAGAAGGGCCTGATCAAGGTCTCCCAGGTCCCCCCCAACCGCTACGCCTATTACCTCACCCCCCAGGGCTTCGCCGAGAAAAGCCGACTCACCGCCGAGTATCTCTCCTCCTCCTTCACCTTCTTCCGCCGCGCCCGCGCCCAGTGCGCCGAGGCGTTCGAGACCTGCGCCGAGCGGGGCTGGTCGCGGGTGGCCCTGGCCGGGACCGGCGATCTGTGCGAGATCGCCATCCTGTGCGCGCGGGATTTCCCGGTGACGCTGCTGGGATGCGTGGAGCGGGGCGAGGGCGCGTCCGACGCCCGGTTCGGCGGCCTCGCCGTCACCCGCGACATCCAATCACTCGGCGCCGTCAATGCGGTTGTGGTGACCGACCTCGTCAAGCCCCAGGCCACGTTCGAGTCGGTGGTTGCGCAGTTCGCCCCCGAGCGGGTGCTGACCCCGGCGCTGCTCAAGGTGGTGCGCGCCCCCAATGGCGACACGCCGGAGGCCGCGCGATGAAGCGCTGGTACGCCGCCTATACCCACGCGCGGGAGGAGATTCTGGCGCTCGAGAACCTGCGCCGCCAGGGCTTCGCGGCCTATCTGCCGCGCTACCTGAAGCGCCGCCGGCACGCACGCCGCACCGACTGGGTCGCCGCACCCCTGTTCCCCCGCTACATGTTCGTCGAGCTCGACATCGAGACCAGGCCGTGGCGCGCCGTACGCTCCACCGTCGGCATCGCCAGCCTCGTGACCCAGGGCGACCGGCCTGCGCCGGTGCCCGAATCGGCCATCGCGGCCATCCGCGCCCGCGAAGACGTGCGCGGTCTGGTGGCGCTCAACGACGGGTGGATTGCGGGCGGCGCCAAGGTCCGGATCGAGGAAGGCCCATTCGCCGATTTCGAAGGCGTGTTCGATTGCGCCACCGACGACGAGCGCGTGATCGTGCTGCTCGATCTGCTGGGCCGTCAGGTGCGCGCGCGCGTGCCGTTCGGCGCGGTGACGGCGCTGGCCTGAGGCGGCGCCGATTTCGCGGCCGGTGCGCCGGCCGCCCCAACGATCAGGACGGTCCGGGTGAATCCGTTTTCACCCGGACTGCGGTAGCATGGGAGAATCCCATCGCAGGTCGGGTTCGAGTCCCGGCGCTTCGCTTCGCCCCCCGCATCACCCATCCCTTAAAGCAATGACCCACAGGCAATGACCGACACGATCAAAGGCAAGACGGTGCTGGTGACCGGCGCGGCGGGAACCATCGGCCGCGCGCTGGTGGAGCGCCTGGGCGGCCTGGGCGCGGCCGAAATCCGCGCGCTCGACAACAACGAGTCCGAGCTTTTCCTGCTGGCGGAAAGCCACGACGGCGGCAACGTGGTCCCCGAGCTGGGCGACATCCGCGACCGCGACCGCCTGGCGCGCTCGTTCGAGGGCGTGGACGTGGTCCTGCACGCCGGCGCCGTCAAGCACGTGTCGCTGTGCGAGCGCAACCCGCTGGAGGCGGTCCAGACCAACATCCTCGGCGTGCAGAACGTGATCCAGGCGGCCATCGCCGCCAGGGTCAAGCTCGTGCTCTACACCAGCAGCGACAAGGCGGTGAATCCGACCAACGTCATGGGCGCCTCGAAGCTGATGGGCGAGCAGCTCATGAACGCCGCCAATCTCGCGGCCAACGCCAACGGCTCGGTCTTCACCTCGACCCGCTTCGGCAACGTGCTGGGCTCGCGCGGGAGCGTGATGCCGCTGTTCCGCGAGCAGATCCGCCGCGGCGGCCCGGTGACGCTGACCGATCCCGCCATGACCCGCTTCGTCATGACCACGGGCGAGGCGGTGGACCTGGTCTTGGAGGCGGCGGCCCTGGCGCGCGGCGGCGAGGTGTTCATCACCAAGATGGCGGTGATCCGGATCGAGGACCTGGCCCATATCATGGTCGAGGAATTGGCGCCCGCCTTCGGCCGCGACCCGGCCAGGATCGAGATCCGCATCATCGGGCCCAGGCCCGGCGAGAAGCTGTTCGAGGAGCTGATGAACAGCGAGGAGACGCGGCGCAGCGTCGAACTCAAGCGCCACTTCGCCGTCCTGCCGGCCTTCCGCGACCTTTACGAGCGCATCGAGTACGCCTATCCGGGAACGGTCGCGGCCAAGGTCGACCGCCCCTATCAATCGTGCAACGAGACGCCCATGGCCCGCGAGGCGCTGCGCGGCTACCTGCGCGCGGCCGGGCTCCTGGGGGAGGCGCGTCCATGAACATCCTGGTGCTGGGCGCCGACGGCTATCTGGGCTGGGCCACCTGCATGTACTTGTCGAAGCGCGGGCACAGCGTGACCGCGGTCGACAATTACCTGCGGCGCACGGCCGCCAGGTGGCTCGACGCCGAGCCGCTGATCGACGTCCCCAATCTGCACCGGCGGGCGGAGCTGTGGCGCGAGGCCTCGGGCCGCGAGGTTACTGTTGCCGTCGGCGACGTCACCGATTACCGGTTCCTCTCAGAGGTTTTCCGCGACGGCGCATTCGACGCCGTGGTGCATTACGCCGAGATCCCCTCGGCGCCGTTCTCGATGATGAGCCGGGACGCCGCCGCCCGCACCATCGACAACAACCTGATGTCCACGCTCAACGTCGTGTTCGCGGTGCGCGACCTGGCGCCCGGCTGCCAGATCGTCAAGCTCGGCACCATGGGCGAGTACGGCACGCCCAACATCGACATCGAGGAGGGCTATCTCGAGGTCCGGCACAAGGGGCGCGCCCACACCTTCCTCTATCCCAAGACGCCGGGCTCCATCTATCACCTGACCAAGGTCCAGGACTCGGACCTCCTCTATTTCGCCGCCCGGGTCTGGAACCTGGCGATCACCGACCTGAACCAGGGTCCGGTCTACGGCATCGAGACCGGCGAGATGGGCGGCGACGAGCGCCTGGCGCCCTTGTTCGCCTACGACGACATCTTCGGCACCGTGCTCAACCGGTTCGTGGTCCAGGCGGTGGCGGGCCATCCGCTCACCGTCTACGGCAAGGGCGGGCAGACGCGCGGCTATCTCAACATCCTCGACACGCTGCAATGCGTCGAGCTCGCCATCACCAAGCCCGCGCGCAAGGGCGAATTCCGCGTCCTCAACCAGTTCACGGAAGTCTTCACCGTGAACGAATTGGCGGACCATGTGGCGCGGGTTGGCAACGGGATGAAGCTCGACGTGAAGATCGCGCAGGTGCCCAACCCCAGGCGCGAGGCGGAGGAGCATTACTACAATCCGCGCAACACCGCCCTCAAGGAGCTGGGCCTCAAGCCCCATCCGCTGACCGACGACGTGGTGGCTGGGATGATCGCGTACGTGCGGCGCCACCGCGATTCGATCCGCCGCGAATACATCCCGCCGCGGGTGAAGTGGACGTGAGCCTTCCTTCGAACTGGCTGGTCACGGGGGGCTGCGGCTTCATCGGCGCGCGGTTGACCGCGCGTCTGGTCGAGCGCGGGGCGAACGTGCGCGTGGTGGACAATCTTTCGGTCGGGAGCCCGTCGGCCCTGCCGCGGGGCGTGCCGGTGACTAGGCGCCCGTGGCCGATGCTCGATGCGGCGTGGCCGCGCCTGGAACTCGTGGAAGCCGACATCCGCGACGCCGACGCCATGATCGCCGCCGCCGCCGGGGCGCAAGCAATCGTGCACTTGGCCGCCAGCACCGGGGTCCTGCCCTCTATCGCCGCGCCCAGGCCTGATTGCGAGAACAACGTGCTGGGCACGCTCAACTGTCTCGAAGGCGCGCGCGCGAACGGCGTTTCGCGCTTCGTCTTCGCCTCCTCGGGCGCGCCGCTCGGCGAGCAGGAGCCGCCCCTGCACGAACGCAAGGTGCCCAAACCGATCTCGCCCTATGGGGCGAGCAAGCTCGCCGGCGAAGGCTATTGCAGCGCCTATTGGGGCAGCTTCGGCATCGAAACCGTGGTGCTGCGCTTCGGCAACGTGTACGGCCCCGGCTCGGCCCACAAGCAGAGCGTGGTCGCCAAGTTCCTGCGCCGCGCGATCGCGGGCGAGCCGTTGGAGGTCTTCGGCGAGGGCACGCAGACCCGCGACTTCATTTACATCGACGACATCGTGGACGCGATCGAGCGCGCGGCGACAACCGCCGGCATCGGCGGCGAGGTCTATCAGATCGCAACTCAACGCGAGCGCACGGTGAACGAGATCGCGGACATGATCGCCGCGGCGGTGCGCGAGCGCCTGGGCCGCGAGGTGGCGGTGCGCCACGTGGCGCCCCAGAAGGGCGAGGTGCAGCGCAACTTCTCCGACACCAGCAAGGCGCAATCCGAGCTCGGCTTTTGCGCCCGCCACGAGATCCGGTCTGGTATTGCGCAGACGCTCGACTATCTTCTTGAAGAAGGGGCCGCGGCCTAGGGCCGCGCGCGGGCGAGGGGATGGCAAGCTACAAGGAAATCAACGGCTTCGCGCGCAAGATGAACGCCGCCCTCGAGTGGGTGCGGCGCGGCTTCGACCTCGATTTCTTCTGGTACCGTTTCCGCTGGAACTGGGTCGCCGACCACGACACGGTGCTCAAGTTCCCGCTCCACCTCGACATCGAGGTGACCGAGGCCTGCAACCTCGCCTGCATCATGTGCGTGCACGGGACGACCGGGGTGCCGATCACCGGCCGCATCGACATGACGTTCGCCAGGAACATGATCGACCAGGCGGCGGCCGGCGGCACCAAGTCCATCAAGTTCAACTGGCGCGGCGAGCCGGCGCTGCACACCGGGCTCGAGGACCTGGTGCGCTACGCCAAGGACAAGGGCATCCTCGAGGTCCAGATCAACACCAACGGCATTCCCTTCAACGAGAGGCGGATCGAGAAGCTGATCGACGCCGGGCTCGACCGGGTCATCTTCTCGGTCGACGGCGCGACCAAGGACTCCTACGAGACGATCCGGGTCGGTTCCGACTGGGACAAGCTGGTCCGCAACATCCGCGCCTTCCACGCGATTCGCGAACGCAAGGGGCGCACCAAGCCCTTCATCCGCCTGCAGATGGTCCGCCAGAAGGAGAACGAGGGTGAGGTGGACGCGTTCCTGTCCATGTGGCGCGGCATCGCCGACGACATCGCGGTCAAGGACGTCACCGACCGCGGGCAGGGAGCGCAGCTCTACGTCGGCGACCAGGTCGCCATCGGCCGGCGCCGCTGCAATCAGCCCTGGCAGCGCATGGTGGTGGCCCGCGATGGAAAAGTGTTCCCGTGCTGCTCCGACTGGGACCGCACCTACGAGATTGGCGACGCCACCAAGACGCCCCTCAAGGACATCTGGAAGGGCGACCGGATGGAAGATTTGCGCGACCTCAACCGCGAGCGCCGGCTCGACGAAGCGGACCCGTGCCGCGGCTGTTTCGTGCTGTCGTCCTATGAGTGGCGCGAGATGACGCCCGAGGAAATGGCCAAGCGCGACCGCCTGGCCGCCGAAACCAAGGCCAAGCCGGGCCGCGTGGTGCGCGTGGACGAGATGAAGCAGGACCTGGCGCGCTTCGCCGCCGGGGCCAAGCGCTGACGGCGGAGGCGAGGCGCATGTCCTACAGCTTCAAAGGCATCCGCAAGACCCTGTGGTCGGCCAAGGGCGACCCGCACGCGCTTCTGGTCGCGGCCAAGGGGCAGAAATACGCCGACTACCGCGAGCAATGGGCGCGCACCCAGAATTTCGAGGTGGAGACCGAGTATCCGACCCAGCTCGACTTCGAGCTCAACCCCTCGTGCAACATGAAGTGCCCCATGTGCACCTGGAGCGCGGTCGAGACCTTCGGCGAGGGCCGTCAAAGCTGGATGCCGTTCGACGCCTACAAGCGGATCCTGGACGAGGTGGGAGATCGGGTGCTGTCGGTCAACCTCAACCACGTCAACGAGCCGCTGATCCGCAAGGACATCCCCGACTTCGTCAAATACGCGGTCTCGAAGGGCGTGATGGAGGTGATGTTCAACACCAACGGCATGCTGCTCACCGAGGACATGAGCCGGCGCCTGATCGCGGCCGGCCTCACCAAGCTGTCGGTCTCGATCGACGCCGTGACGCAGGCAACCTATGACAAGGTGCGCGTGGGCGGCGTCTTCCGCCAGATCCTGGACAACATCGAAACGTTCCTGCGCGTGCGCGACGAGATGGACACTGCGTTGCCGCTCCTGAAGGTGACGTTCCTCCGCCTCAAGATCAACGAGGACGAGCTGCCGGGGTTCATGGAGACGTGGCGGCAAAAGGCCGACCTCATCTCGATCCAAAATCCGGTCAACCCCTTCGACGGGTCGCTGGGCGCGGAGCGCGAGCGCGAGCTTGGCCTCAGCCGTCCGGCCGACACGGACGGAAAGCCGGGCGGCGCCCACGTCGAGATCGAATACCAGAAGGAGCCGCGCCGCTGCCCGCAGCCGTTCCAGCGCATGATCGTGCGCGCCGACGGCACCGTGCACCCGTGCTGCAACTTCCGCGGCGTCGAGCTGGTGATGGGCAACGTCTTCGAGTCCGGCGTGCATGCGGTGTGGAACTCGGAGGGGATGCGCACGCTGCGCGAACTACAGAAGTCGGGCCGCTATTACGAGAACGACGTCTGCCGCCGCTGCCTCGAGAACGCGAGCGAGGAAGCCCCCGACCCCGACCGCGTGGCCGTTTCCGTCCGATAGAAAGCCGCCGGCGCGCCGCCCC
>JBAVNO010000190.1:0-15232 GCA_049691095.1 Alphaproteobacteria bacterium
GCCCGGCTCCCCGGGGCCCGAGCCTGTTGGAGCGGGTCACCGGCACGGGACGCGCCCGCAAGGCCCCCGAGGCCAGGCCGCCGGCGGGCGAGCCGGCCCAGCCCAAGCTCTCCGGCCTCGACCGCCAGGAGAAGATCGTCCCCTCCACGCCCGAGGACGACCTCCTCGACATCCCGGCCTTCCTGCGCCGACAGGCGAACTGACCGGGACCGCCGGGTGGGGGGCGCAAGGGCCTTGCGCCCCCCGCCGGGGCCCCCCGGTCGGCGCCCAATCGGCGCCACGAATCACTGTAACAATTTGAAACAAAGAGTGATTTGAGGCCGGGGCGGGGGCATGGTTAAGGTGATTCGGGGGAAATTTCAAATCAGTATGGCCCAATGAAAGACGTCTTGCTTTCCGGCAACGGACTTCTCTCCGGCTCGGCATCGCCGTCGGATGGGGAAAAATCGGGGGATCCCGCACGGTCTGGTGCTCTGACCCGCCAGAGGACCCTGAAGAATCCCATTCAATGCACCGGCACGACGCTCCATTCCGGAGCCAAGGTCACCATGACCCTGCAGCCGGCGCCGCCCGACACGGGCATCGTCTTCCGCCGCACCGATATCGGCGGACGGGGCGCCGCCATTCCCGCGCGCTGGGAACACGTGGTCGACACGCGCATGTGCACGACGATCGGCGTCGGACAGGCCGTGGTCGGCACCATCGAGCACCTGATGGCCGCGCTGTCGGGATGCGAGATCGACAATGCGATCATCGAGCTCAACGGCGCCGAGGTGCCGGTGATGGACGGCAGCGCCGAGCCGTTCGTGTTCCTGATCGAATGCGCCGGCGTCTCGGAACAGGACGCGCCGCGCCGCTTCATCCGCATCCTGAAGCCGGTTTCGGTGTGCGAAGGCGACCGCGTCGCCTCGCTTGCGCCGGACGATGGCTTCTCCGTCAGCTTCGAAATCGACTTCGACAGTCCGGCGGTGGCGCGTCAGGACTGCTCCTTCCGCCTCGTGAACGGCACCTTCAAGTCCGACATCTGCCGCGCCCGCACCTTCGGCTTCCTGCATGAGGTCGATCAGCTCCTGGCCCAGGGCCTGGCGCGCGGCGGCTCGCTCGACAACGCGGTCGTGGTGAGCGGCGACAAGGTGTTGAACGAAGGGGGGCTGCGCTACACCAACGAGTTCGTCCGCCACAAGGTGCTGGATTCCATCGGCGACCTTTATCTCGCGGGCGGCCCCATCATCGGTCATTTCCACGGCCGCCAATCGGGTCATGCGCTCAACCATCGTCTGCTGAAGACGCTGTTCGCCGATTCCACGGCCTGGGCCCCGGCCGAAATGGCCGAGTCCAGCCCGCTGGCGGCGGAAAGCCAGCCTCCGGCCCGCAAGGCCCGCGCCCGCCGGGCCGCCAGCGCCTGAATCGCACGCCCGCGCGAACACCCGCACCGGAAAAGGCTCCGGCGCCCCGCGGCGACGGTCCCCGCCCGCCGGTCCGGTCCCAGGCCTTCCGCCCCTCAAGGCCTGTGGACCGCGAAGGCCTCCGTGGTATAGTCACGGCCAAGGCTGATTTAATTCCATGAATCCGATCTTTCGTCCTCGCCGTCGCAGGGCGCCGGTCCTTTCCCTGGGCCCGGCGGTCATCTTGTTTGGCCTTGTGGCCGCCTTGTCGCTCGCCGCGTGCAGCAGCACGAAGAAGGACGACCTGGCGATCGAGGAAAAGCCGGTCGAACAGCTCTACAACGACGCCATGGACGCCCTCATGGACGAGGACTACGACCGGGCGGCGAAGCTGTTCGACGAGGTCGATCGCCAGCATCCCTATTCCGTCTGGGCCACCAAGGGCCAGCTCATGTCCGCCTTCACCCATTACCGGGAGGGCAAGTACACCGAAGCCGTGGTGACGCTCGAACATTTCATCGAGCTGCATCCAGCCCACGAGAACGTCGATTACGCCTATTACCTGAGGGCGCTTTGTTTCTATGAGCGCATCACCGACGTTTCCCGCGACCAGCAGATGACGGAAAAGGCCAAGGCCGACCTGGAAGAAATCGTCAGCCGCTTCCCCGACAGCAAATTCGCCGCCGACGCCAAGGCCAAGCTGGTGCTCGTGCGCGACCAGCTCGCGGGCAAGGAAATGGAGATCGGCCGCTACTACGAAACCCGCGGCCATTATCTCGCCGCCATCAACCGGTTCGACACCGTGGTCAAGGATTACGGCACCACGTCCCACGTCCAGGAGGCGCTGCACCGGCTGACCGAATGCTATCTCGCGCTCGGCGTCGTCGACGCGGCGGAGCGCAACGCCGCCGTGCTCGGCTACAACTTCCCGGGAAGCGCGTGGTACAAGAACAGTTACGACCTTCTCAACCGGGGCGACTATCGGGTCGCGTCGGCCGAGCGTGGCGCGGCAGGGCCGCCGCCCGATAGCAAGACCGGCGCCAAGGCCCCGCCCAAAGGCGGCGCGGAGCCGGACTCCACGGCCCCCGACGACGACCGGTCGTTCTTCTCCCGCACGTGGGACTGGATCTTCTAGAAAGGGATGCTGCGCACCCTTTCGATCCGCGACGTCGTCCTCATTGACCGCCTCGAATTGACCTTCCGGCCGGGCCTCAGCGTGCTGACCGGCGAGACCGGCGCCGGAAAATCGATCCTGCTCGATGCCTTGGGCCTGGCGCTGGGTGCGCGGGGCGAGGCCGCGCTCATCCGCCACGGGGCAGATCAGGCCGTGGTTTCGGCCGCCTTCGACGTGGCGCCACAGCACCTCGCCCGCTCGCTGGCCAAGGACCAGGGACTGGACGTCGCCGACGACGACCTGGTGGTGCGCCGGGTTCTGTCGCGGGACGGCCGCAGCCGCGCCTTCGTCAACGACCAGCCCGCGAGCGTCACGCTCCTGCGCCAACTGGGCGCGGCTCTGGTGGAGATCGAAGGCCAGTTCGCGGAACAGGGCCTGCTCGACGCGAGAACCCACCGCACCACGCTCGATTCCTTCGCCGGGATCGAGGCCGAGGCGCTCGCGGTGCGGAGCGGCTTTTCGGCCTGGCGCGAGGCCCAGGCGGCGCTGGAGGCCGAAGAGAGCATGATCGCGCGCCTCAGGGACGAGGAAGCGGCGCTGCGGCTTGCCTTGGGCGAGCTCGAGGCGCTCGATCCCAAGGCGGACGAGGAGGACGGGTTGGCCGCGGAGCGGGGGCTGTTGATGAACCGCGAGCAGCTCGTGGACGCCGTCAACGCGGCGCTTGACCGGTTGGGAAGCGCAGGCGAGCGCGCGGGGGCGGACGAGGCCATACGCCAGGCCGAACGCGCCCTTTCGCAGGTCGCGGCCAAGGCGGCCGGACGCCTGGACCACGCGCTCTCGGCCCTGGAACGCGCGCGCATCGAGCTGGGCGAGGCGGAATCCGCGCTCCAGTCCTTCGGCAGCACGCTGGACCACGACAGCGGCCATCTCGAAAAAGTGGAGGAACGCCTGTTTGCGCTCCGCGCCCTGGCGAGGAAGCACGCCGTGGCGGTAGCGGACCTGCCCGATCTGCGGGCCCGCCTCACGCATCAGGTCGCGGCGCTCGAAGGGCGCTCGCAGGATCATCCGCGCCTGAAACGGGAACGGGACGAGGCGCGCGCCCAATTCATCGCCGGCGCCAAGAGCCTGAGCGCGAAGCGGACCAAGGCGGCCCGGCTTCTCGACCGCCGCGTGGCGGCCGAACTGCCGCCGCTCAAGCTGGAGAAGGCGGCGTTCCGCACCGAACTGACCGCGCTGCCGCCCGACCAATGGTCGGAGAACGGCGCCGAGAAGGTCGCCTTCCTGGTCTCCACCAATCCGGGGACGCCCTTGGGGGCCATCGAGCGCGTGGCTTCGGGCGGCGAGCTGGCGCGGTTCCTGCTGGCGCTCAAGGTCGTGGTGGCTGGCGAAGGGCCGGGCGAGACGCTGGTGTTCGACGAGGTGGACCGGGGCATCGGCGGCGCGGTCGCGGCCGCAGTGGGCGAACGGCTGGAACGGCTGGGCGGGCGGATGCAGGTCCTGGTGGTCACCCATTCGCCCCAGGTGGCGGCCAAGGGCGGGCATCATTACTGCGTGCGCAAGGAGGGCGCGGGCGAGCGCGTGAGCGTGCGCGTCGATGCCCTCGAAGGCGCCGAGCGGCGCGAGGAAATCGCCCGCATGCTCTCCGGCGCCAAGGTCACCGACGAGGCCCGCGCCCAGGCCGCCCGCCTTCTGGAGCCGGCGGGCGCGGAGGTCACCGCGTGAAGCGCGACTTGGCGAAGGTCGCGGTCGGGGATTTGACCGCGGACGAGGCCGCCAAGGAGCTGGAACGGCTGGCCAAGGAGATCGCCTATCACGACCGGCTTTACTACGGGGAATCGAGGCCCGTCATCACGGATGCCGCCTACGATGCCCTGAGGCGCCGCAACGACGCCATCGAGGCGCGGTTTCCCAAGCTCGTCCGCCCCGACAGCCCGAAATACCGCATCGGCGCCAGGCCCGTCACGGGTTTCGCCGAGGTGCGCCACGCCGTCCCCATGCTCTCGCTCGAGAACGCCTTCGAAGAGGAGGACGTGGTGAATTTCTTCGCCCGCGTGCGGCGGTTCCTGGGGCTCGCCAAGGATGCGGCCATCGACATCGTGGGCGAGCCCAAGATCGACGGCCTCTCCATCTCGCTGCGCTACGAAAAGGGCGCGTTCGTCACCGGGGCCACGCGGGGCGACGGAATCGTGGGCGAGAACGTGACCGCGAACCTTCGCACCGTCCACGACATCCCGGAGAAAATGGCGGGCCGCAAGCCGCCCGACGTGTTCGAGGTGCGGGGCGAGGTGTACATGCGCCGCGACGAGTTCTTCGTTTTGAACGAGGCCCGCGAGAAGGAAGGCGAACCGCCGTTCGCCAACCCGCGCAACGCCGCATCCGGGTCTCTGCGCCAGCTCGACCCGCGCATCACCGCCAAACGCAGGCTCCATTTCTTCGCCTATGCCTGGGGCGAGGCGAGCGAGTCCCCGCAGAAGACCCACTGGGATTTCCTCTCCCAGCTCAAGCACTGGGGCTTTCCGGTCAATCCGCTGGCGAAGCTTTGCCACTCGCCCGAGGAGGCGCTCGCCTTCCACCGCGGAATCGGGGAGCGGAGGAGCGCGCTTCCCTACGACATCGACGGCGTCGTCTACAAGGTGAACCGCATCGACTGGCAGGACCGCCTCGGCATGGTGAGCCGCGCGCCGCGCTGGGCGCTGGCCCACAAGTTCCCCGCCGAGCAGGCGCACACCAAGTTGAACGACATCATCGTCCAGGTGGGCCGCACCGGGGTGCTGACCCCGGTCGCGGTGCTGGAGCCGATCACGGTGGGCGGCGTCGTGGTGTCGCGGGCGACGCTCCACAACGAGGACGAGATCGCCCGCAAGGACGTGCGGATCGGCGACACCGTGATCGTGCAGCGCGCCGGCGACGTGATTCCCCAGATCGTCGGCGTCGTGGAAGGCAAGCGCCCGAAGGGCGCCAAGCCCTACAAGTTCCCCCACCGCTGCCCGGTCTGCGGGAGCTTGGCCGTACGCGAGGAAGGCGAGGCGGCCCGGCGCTGCACCGCGGGCCTCATCTGCCCCGCCCAGGCGGTGCGGCGGCTCCGCCATTTCGTGTCGCGGGACGCCTTCGACATCGAAGGGCTGGGCGACAAGCACGTGGTGGCGTTCTGGAAGGACAAGCTGATCCAGACTCCCGGCGACATCTTCCGCCTCGAAACCCACGCCGGCGAGATCGCCAAGCGCGAGGGCTGGGGCGCGCAATCGGCGGCGAAACTGGTGGCCGCGATCGAGGCGCGCCGGAAGATCCCGCTGGAGAAATTCATCTACGCGCTCGGCATCCATCAGGTGGGCCAGGCGACCGCCCGCCTTCTGGCCAAGGAGTATGGGAGCCTCAAGCACCTCCGCGCGGCGATGGACAAGGCCCAGGACCGGGATTCGGACGCCTACCGCGAGCTCGTCAACATCGACGGCATCGGGCCCGCGGTCGCCGACGAAATCCTGGGCTTCTTCGCGGAGAAGCATAACCGCGAGGTCCTCGACGACCTGGCACGCCTCATCGACGTGACCGATTTCGTGGCCCCGAAGGCGCGGAGCGCCGTTTCGGGAAAGACGGTGGTGTTCACCGGCGGGCTCGAGTCCATGACCCGGGACGAGGCCAAGGCCAGGGCCGAGAAACTGGGGGCCAAGGTGGCGAGCTCGGTGTCGAAGAAGACCGATTACGTCGTGGTGGGCGCGGAGGCCGGCTCCAAGGCCAAGAAGGCCAAGGAGCTCGGCGTCGCCATGCTGACCGAGAAGGAATGGCTGAAGCTGATCGGGGGATGAACGGGGGCTTGCCGGCGGCCTTCGCCGTCCGACAGGTCCAGCCTCAAAACATTTGCGACGACACACTCGAGACGGAGAAAAAGCCACCTTGGACATAGAGCCTGTCTTGCTCGACTCGACCGCAGGCGCCATATAGAATGTCGCCATGAGCCAAGGAATTCAGCTCGGCCACAACCACATCCACGATGCGCCGCCTGCGTCGCCGATGTATCGACGTTGGTTCGAAATCGCTGCGCTCATCGTGTCGGTGATCGTGCTCGTCGGCGCGGCGGCGGGCCTATATGACGACTTCAACCTGTCCGCGGCGCTCGGCGCATGGCAGACAGGGGTCGTCATGACCTTGGGCTTCCTGGTGCTCCTCGCCTATCTTCATTATTACGCGGCTCTGGGACGGGCCCAGGTATTTCGGGCCGACGCACATTATCTGGCGGATCGGAACGCGAAGCGTATCGCAGAGCTGAGGTCGCGACTCAAGAAATCGGGCTTTGACGCGGCCGAGTGATGCGGCGGGAACCCGCGGATATCAACCGGATGCGGGCCGAGGTCCGCAAAATCCTCGAACATGTTGGAAGTATAAGGCCGCTCTATCAGGCGACGCGCGATCAGCTCAACGATTGTCTCGACAGGCTTGAGGGCGCCAACGCGACGATCAGGGACCTTCTTCGCGACTACGACACGAGCGACGCGACGACGGCCAAGTTCTGGGCGTCTTCCGGCATCACCATTGTGGGCGTGCTTGCCGCGCCTCCCACCGGCGGGCTTTCACTGATCATCGTCGCGCTTGGCGGCGCGAGTGCGGCATGGTGCGGCTGGGACTTGGGCCGTGACATCATTAATGGGCAGATCGACCTCGGTCTTCTCGAGGAGATCGCCCTCCTCATCGACGCCATCGAAGCCGAGCTGATCCGCCGGGGCCATTAGACCCGATCCTCTCTTTCCTTCGAAGCAAACCCCATGGCGGCCGAACCTAGTCTTGCCCCAGTGGCTTCGTCGCCGCCAGGAGCCACCCGCCCGTCTCGCGGTCCACGAGCGGCATCAGCGAGTCGCGCACCCGCGCGTGATAGGCGTCGAGCCACGCGGTTTCGTCTTCCGTCATCAGGGCGGGATCGACGAGCGCGCGGTCGAAGGGGGCCACCGTCAGCGTGTCGAAGCCCAGCATCTCGCGCTCGGCCCCGCTCGGGCCCGCCAGCGCCACCACCGTGACCAGATTCTCGAGCCGGATGCCGTAAGCCCCTTCCTTGTAGTAGCCGGGCTCGTTGGACACGATCATGCCGGGGCGAAGCGCCACGTCGGAGCCGATCTTTGCGATGCGCTGCGGCCCCTCGTGGACGCCGAGATAGCTCCCCACCCCGTGGCCGGTGCCGTGGTCGAAATCGAGCCCGGCGTCCCATAGCGCGCGGCGCGCCAGTGCATCCAGCTGCTGGCCCGTTGTCCCCTTGGGGAATTTCGCGGTGGCCACGGCGATGTGGCCCTTGAGCACGCGGGTGTACCGGTCGCGCATCTCGGCCGTCGGTTCGGCTGCGCCCTTTCCCGGAATGAACACGGCCCGCGTCACGTCGGTGGTGCCGTCGAGATATTGGGCGCCGGAATCGACCAGATAGATCTCGCCCGGCAATAGCGTCCGATTCGTGGCGGCGCTCACCCGGTAGTGGACCACGGCGCCGTTGGGCCCGGCGCCGGAGATGGTGGGGAAGCTCGCGCCCTTGAGGAGCGCGTTCTCCGCCCGGAATTGGGCCAGCTTCGCGGCCGCGCCCAGCTCGTCGACGCCGCTTTCGGGCGCCGCGCGGGAAAGCCAGGCGAGGAAGCGCGTCAGGGCTGCGCCGTCGCGCAGGTGCGCCGCATACGCCCCGCGCAGCTCGACCTCGTTCTTGCACGCCTTGGGGAGCGCGCACGGATCGCGCCCCGGCACGATCACCGCGCCCGTCTTTTCGAGCCGGGCGAAGATCCATTCCGCGGCGCCCATGGGATCGACCTGCACGCGGGCGCGGCTTCGGCCCAGCGCATCGAGCGCGGAACCGAACGATTCGGGCTCCGATACCGTGACCGCCGGTCCCAGATGGCGGCGGACGTCGGGCGATACTTTGCGCGCGTCGATGAAAAGCTCGACGGCGCCCGCGGAATCGACGATCGCGAACGCGAGCGCCACCGGCGTGTGGGGGATGTCGCCGCCGCGGATGTTGAGAAGCCAGTTGATGGAATCGGGCGCGGTCAGAACCGCCGCCGCAACGCCCGCCTTGGCGAGCGAGCGCGCCACCTCGGCCCTCTTGTCCTCCGAGGGCTTGCCGGCGAAGCGAAGGTCGTGGCGTTCGACCGGGGCAAGCGGCGCCTCCGGCTGATCGGCCCACACGGCATCGAGCGGATTGGTGTCCAAGGCGACGAGCTCGGCACCGGCCCGTTCGCACGCCGCGCGGTAGGGCTTGAGCTGGCTGCGGGTATGAAGCCAAGGATCGAAACCGAGCCGGTCTTCGGGCCGCAGCAGATCGGCCAGCCATTCGCCGGGCGGCGCATCGGTGACGTGGCGGGGCTCGAAGGCGGTCGTGTCCACTTGGCCCTGGACCTGAAGCGTATAGCGCCCGTCGACGAAGATCGCGGCCCGGTCCGACAGCACCACCGCGAGCCCGGCCGAGCCGGTGAACCCGGTCAGCCAGGCCAGCCGTTCGGAGCGCGCCGCGACATATTCCCCCTGATGCTCGTCGGTCCGCGGGATCAGGAATCCGCGAAGGCCGCGGCGCGCGAGCTCTAAGCGCAGGCGCGCCAGGCGGTCCGCATGGGGCGCCGCTTCCGTCCTTTCCAAGGCCAAGGCTTCGCTCACGGCCATTCACTCCTGCCACGAATCTCTTAACGAAAAGCTAGGCCCGGCGGGCCCATGGCACAAGGCTTGTCGCGGCGGCCAAGGCGGCCAGTTGCGCCCGCAGGACACGAGCGGGGCGGTTGACAAGCCCTGCCGCTGTCCGCGTGATGAGTCGCCATGAGCAACGACGTCGTCGCCCATTTCTCGCGCCTCGTCGCCGCCAACCTTCCGGCGGGCACGCGGATTGTCGCTGGCGCGGCGGTGAATGGGCTGCCGCCCCATTGCCGTTACTGGCTCATCGCCCCCAGGGCCTTGCCGGCCGTTCTCGTTCCCCAGGCCGGCCCCATGGCCCGTCCCCTCATCGGCACCATCGCCGAGTCCGAGCAAGAGGCGGCCATCCTCGACGCGGTAGTGTCGGGACGGCCGAGCGATCCGCCGGCCCTCGCCGTCGGTTTCGCCTTTCCCCGCGCCGCGCGCTGGCCGATCCTGGACCGGGACGCGGACAATCTCGTCCTGGCCTGGTGGGTCGGAACGCGGAAGTATCTCATCGTGTTCGTCCGCACGGACGACGCCCGGCCGCTGGCGATCGCCAAGCGGCCCCTGTCCGCGGCGGTGCTCGAAAATTGCGCCAAGGAACATGCGCTGCTGGCCGCGTTCGCGGCCCGCGGGCTCGAGGTGGCGCCGGCGGCGCTCGCGTCGGGAACGCTTGCCGGGGCCGTCTCCCCCGTCTCGTCGCGATACTTCCTGCAGGAGTTCCTCGCCGGCGCGCCGGTCCCCGATCCCGGCCTCGAAGCATTCGTCGGGTTCCTCAAGTCGCTGCGCCAGGACGGCCGAACGACCAGCGCCCGCGCCATGGCCAAGGCGCTCGATGCGCGCATCGGAGGGCTACGGGTCGGCGACGAGTCGAAACGGCGCCTGGCGCGGCTTCTCGGCACCGTTCGCGACGACCGGCGCCAGCCGGCGGCCGTGGTCCACGGGGATCTCGGCTCGCGCAACCTGCACGCGGCCCAGGACGGGCGGCTCGTCGCCATCGACTGGGAATACGCGGACTCGTGCGGGCTGGGCTTCCTCGATCTCGTCGATCGCATCACGAGCGCGCGATTGGGCGAAGGCGCACGCTCCTTCGCCGACGTCTTCGGCGAGGCCGAACGGGCGACGCTGGCGCGCTTCCGCCCCGCCTTCTTCGACGGCGAGGCGCCGCCGATGCCGGAACTCGTCGCCCTTCACCTCGCCAAGAGTTACATCGACCGCGTCGAAACGGTGGAGGGCGTCAAGGGCGCGCGGATGGCCCGTCTCGAGTCGCTGCTACGCGCCGGGTGGCCGTTCTAGATCTTGGTCCGGCGCCGCGTCCCAGGATCAGCGTGCACCAGTCGCCGACGTCGATCCGGGACAGGAGCTTCAGCCCCTCCCCGCGGTAGGCCGACAACACCTCCTTGCCCTCGATGCCCAGCATGCCCGACAGCACCATGACGCCGCCGGGCGCGAGCAGGGCGGCCAGGCCGCGGGCCATGCGGATCAACGGCCGGGTCAGGATATTGGCGGTCACCAGATCGTAGGGCGCGCCTCGCCTCGCCGCCGCCGCGGTGACGCCGTCGCTGACGCAGGCGCGCACGAATGCGGCCGCTCCGTTTCTCTTCGCATTCGATCTAGTCACCCTGACGGCTTCGGGATCAACGTCACACGCGATCACCTTCGCCCTCCAAGTCTTGGCGATGGCGAGCGCCAGCACCCCCGAACCGGAGCCCACGTCGAGCGCGCGGCGGACGCGAAAGCGCTTGGCCACCCTGTCGAGGGCGAGCAGACAGCCTTGCGTGGATTCATGGCGGCCGCTGCCGAAGGCCGTGCCGGCGTCGATAGCGAGGCCCACGAGCCCCGCCGGCACGCGGCCTTCGAAATGGGAGCCGTAGAGGAAATACCGGCCGGCGCGGATGGGCGGAAAGGCGCGGCGCGTCGCCTCGAGCCAGTCGGCCGGGGCCAAGGAACGCACCTCGGCCTTGGGTTCGGCGACGCCGATGCTGACGGCCGCCAGCGCCACCGCCACGTCCAGCAGCCCCGGGTCGGGCCGCGTGACCGCAATGCCCTCGACCCGCGCCGTGCCCGAGGAGTCCGGCACCACCGTCGCCACCGAGGCGCAGAAGGGGGCGAGCGCCGCCGCGAACCGCGCGGCCGCCCGTGCGGGCACGTCGAGGACGACGAGCCACGCCGCAGGCCGCATTGCGGTGGCTTCGGTCATGCCGGTTCGACGAAGCTCTCGAGTACCTTCTTCAGCCCGGTTTCGAACGCGATCTCGAGTTTGTCGCCATCGACCGCCTTCACGCGGCCGTAGCCGAATTTCTGGTGGAACACCTCGTCGCCGGTCTTGAAGCCGGCCTGGGATTTCCGCTCGCGCTTGGCGACGCGAACGGCGCTGCCCTCCAGCACGGGGGCCGTGCGCGCGAACCGGCGTCGCGGCCATGCCGGGGCATCGGCCCCGGCGCCGAACACCAGCGCGTCCTCGGCGAGGCCTGCGGCGCGCGCGCCCGCATACAGGCCGGGGTCGCTGGCCCGTTCCACATCGGCCTCGGGCAGCTCGTCGACGAAGCGCGACGGCACCGTGCTCTGCCACTGATTATAGATGCGGCGGTTGGCGGCGAACGAGACAATGGCGCGGCGCTTGGCGCGCGTCAGGCCGACATAGGCCAGCCTGCGCTCCTCCTCCAGACTCTTGACGCCGCCTTCGTCCAGCGCCCGCTGGTGGGGGAAAAGCTGTTCCTCCCAGCCGGGCAGGAACACGGTGTCGAACTCCAGTCCCTTGGCGCTGTGCAGCGTCATGATGTTGACCATGTCGCCGCCGGCCGATTCCGTGTTCTCCATCACCAGGCTCACATGCTCGAGGAACCCGGCCAGGCTGTCGAACTCCTCGATGGCGGCGATCAGCTCCTTAAGGTTCTCGAGCCGGCCCGGCGCGTCGGGCGACTTGTCGTTCTGCCACATCGCCGTGTAGCCGGACTCGTCCAGCACCAGTTGCGTCAGTTCCGCATGGGGCAGATGGTCGAGCTCGCCGCGCCAGCGGTCGAAGTCGTCGATGAGGGAGGTCAGCGACCGGCGCGCCTGGGGCTTCAGCTCGTCGGTATCGGCCAGCGCCCGCACCGCGCGGGTGAGCGAGAGTCCGCGGGCGCGGGCGAGCTTGTGCACCGTCTGCATCGTCGCCTCGCCGATGCCGCGCTTGGGCAGGTTCACGATCCGCTCGAACGCGAGATCGTCGTCCGGCTGGGCGGCGACGCGGAGATAGGCGATGGCGTCGCGGATCTCCTGGCGCTCGTAGAACCTCAGCCCCCCGATCACGCGGTAGGGGATACCCAGCGTCAGGAACCGCTCTTCGAACTCGCGGGTCTGGAAGCTCGCCCGCACCAGAATCGCGATCTCGCGCAGCGGATGGCGTTTGCGTTGCAGCGCCTCGATCTCGTCGGCGATCCAGCGCGCCTCCTCCTCGCCGTCCCACAGGCCCCGCACCAGGACCTTGTCGCCGCCCTCGCCGCTGGTCCACAGCGTCTTGCCGAGCCGGCCTTCGTTGCAGGCGATGAGTCCCGAGGCCGCGCTCAGGATGTGCTGGGTGGAGCGGTAGTTCTGCTCCAGCCTGATGACGCGGGCGCCGGGGAAATCGTGCTCGAAGCGCAGGATGTTGCCGACCTCCGCGCCCCGCCAGCCGTAGATCGACTGGTCGTCGTCGCCCACGCAGCAGATGTTCCGCGATCCCTGGGCCAATAGGCGGAGCCACAGATACTGCGCCACGTTGGTGTCCTGATACTCGTCCACCAGGATGTAGCGGAAGCGCCGCTGATAGTCGGCCAAGACGTCGGCATGGCCGGTGAACAGGGTGAGGCAATGCAACATGAGGTCGCCGAAATCGACCGCGTTCAGCGTCTTGAGGCGCTCCTGATAGGCGCGATAGAGGTCGATGGTGCGGCCGAACGCGAAATCCCCGGCCTCGGCCACCGCCACCTTGTCGGGCGTGAGCCCGCGGTCCTTCCAGCGTTCGATGATGCCGAGCAGCACCCGGGCGGGCCAGCGCTTGTCGTCGATGTTGGCGGCGGACAGCACCTGCTTGACGAGCCGGATCTGATCGTCGGTGTCGAGCACGGTGAAATTGGCCTGCAGGCCCACGAGTTCGGCATGGCGGCGCAGGATCCGCGCGGCGATGGAATGGAAGGTGCCGATCCACATCGATTCGGTGGAGCGGCCGATCAGCGCCTCGACCCGGTCCTTCATCTCGCGCGCCGCCTTGTTGGTGAAGGTGACGGCGAGGATCTGAGACGGCCACGCCCGGCCGGTGAACAGGATATGGGCGAGCCTGGTGGTCAGCACCCGTGTCTTGCCGGTGCCGGCGCCCGCCAGCACCAGGACCGGGCCGTCCACGGCCTCGACCGCCTCGCGCTGGGCGTCGTTGAGCTGGCTCAAGTATGCCGGCCGCGCGCCCTGCACGGGCAAGCCTGCGCCGCCGCTGGCGGGTGAGTCCGCAACCGGACCTTGATCGGGGATATCGGACATCGCGTCTCTTATATCATATCGGGCAGCGGCGCGTTCGCGCCAACGGTCGCCGCGCACGCTGCGTGTCTTTATACGCGCCGGGCCAGAAACTTGATGCCGGGCTTGAAGGCGATGCTCTTGTGGAACACCCGGAGCCCGTGGTTGGCGAGCAGCCGCACGAGATTGGCGGGGCGGAAAAAGACGCAGTGCGAGGGCGGGCAGAACGCGTCCCAGTCCTCGATGCGGCGCGGCACGCGCCAATGGCCGATGTCGGGCGTGGTGATGTAGAGCACGGCGCCCTCGCGCATCACCTTGGCCACGGCGGCGACGAACGCGTTGCTGTCGGGCACGTGCTCGATCACCTCGGAGCAATAGACCGCGTCGAACCGGGGCGCGGTCGCGGCGAAGTCCTCCACCCGGCCGAGGAAATACCTGTTTTCCGGGTAATGCTCCCGCGCATAGGCGACCGCCACCGGATCGATTTCCACGCCCCAGGCTTCGAATCCGGCTTCGCGGGCCGCTTCGACCATGAAGCCGCCGTTGCAGCCCACGTCGAGGAAGCGCCCGCCCGGCACGTAACGCCTGATCTTCTTCACCCGCAGCCGGGAACGGCGCATCTTCTTGTCGACCTTGGCGAAATATCCCGTGGTCGCGCCCTGTCCCGTGTCGTGGTAAAGCGCCGCCACCGTCTCGTCGCTGGGCGGCGGATCGGGCGCCACCAGCCGGCAGCCCCGGCATTCGAGCAGCGTCATGCCGCGGCCCTGCCAGAAAACCTCGCGCTCGGACGACCCGCACACGGCGCAAGGCGCGGGCCGGCGGTCCGCGGCGACGTCCCGGGGTGCGGCCGTCATGGCCGCCGGGGCTTGGGCATCCGCCGGCCGTGCGGTCAGTTGCATTTTCCGATCGAACCTTCGGCGCAGATCTTCTCGCCGTCGGTCCACCTCGCGCCCGAGAGATCGGCTTTCAGAAGATCGGTCGCGGCCAGATGGGCGCCGGTCAAATCGGCGCCCCGCAGACTGGCGCCGAAGAAACGGGCGCGGCGCAGATTGGCGTTCTTGATCGAGGCGCCGGTCAGGTCCGCCTTGGTGAAGTCGGCATCCTCGAGCCGGGCGTCGTCGAAGCGCACCTTCGGCAGTTTCGCGCTCAGGAACTTGGCGCGATAGGCGTTGACCCCGACCAGCACGCTTTCCGAAAGATCGGCGTTGCTGAAACTGGAGTCGCGCAGCACGGCGCCGGTCAGGTCCACGCCGTGAAGGTCCTGCCCGTCCAGGTAACAGCGCCGCCAATCCACGTTGGGCGCGGCCGCGTCGGTACAGTCGGCCCGGGCTGGCGGCCCGCCGGCAACGCTCGCAAAAAGAATGAGGGCCGAAGCCCAGAGGGCGTTTCGCATGATGGCGCCGCATTAAAACGCGCGAACCCCGCCCGGCAAAGGATTTTTACCCGAAGCCATCCCCGATCTGGCCGGCAGTACCCACAGGCGACGACGGACCGCCCGCAAGGCGGCGCCAGGAAAGGTCCACATCGTTGGCGTTCCCGGATCGGCGCCGAGCCCCGCACCGCCCGCCATCGGGGGCCCGCCTAGCCCCGGCCTCCCGATGGCCGTGGCCCTGGCGGAGGACGGGTGGGCTGGACC
>JBAVNO010000191.1:0-3742 GCA_049691095.1 Alphaproteobacteria bacterium
AGCACGCCCGCCCGGACCGCGCGCTTCGACATGGCGACCGCCAGATCGGGACGGCCTTCCTCGGCCGCGAGATCGCCCACGAGCGCCACCTCGGCGGGGCTGTCGGCGATATCCTGAAGGCGCAGGACGAACGGCCGAAGCCGCCGCTCCTCGCCGATCTGCGTCAGTTGGCGGGTCACCACGACCATGTCGCGGGCATCGAAGCGCGCCTTCTCTTCGGCGCTGGGCTGCGGGTCCGGCGGCAACTCCAGGCCCTTTCCCGGGTGCAGCTTATTGGCGGCGAGCTGGCCGTGATAGGTGGTGGGGAACGTGGCGGCCCGTTTGAACCATTCCGCGGCCAAGCCGGGCTTGCCTTTCACCAGCTCCGCCGCGCGGCCGGCCCAATAGGCGCCGCGGGCCTGGCTGATGGGATAGCGCGAGGCTTCGAACGCCTTGGTGAAATGTTGCACGGCATTGGCGCCGTCCTGGAGGAAGCGCAGCGCGATCCAGCCCGCCAGCCACTCCGCTTCCACGAACGAAGGGCCTTCCGTCAGCCCGTGGCGGGAGGCGATGCGATAGGCCGCCGATATGTTCCCCGCGGCCAGCGCCCGGCGGGCGATGATGCTGCGCTCGTTCCACCACAACTCGGGGCGCACCAGATTGTCCGGCGCCTGATCCAGGATCTCGATGGCCCCGTCGTCGATGTCCTTGCGCCGCCGCCAGCGCAGCCGTTCGTATAGGAGGCCGGGATCGTTCTGCAGGTCGTTCGGCACCCGACGCAGGGCCCAATCGACGGCGCCTTCCATTTGCCGCAGCCGCCGCCTGGCATCGGCCACGGCCTGGTGTCCCGTGTCGACCCGGCGCAGCATGCGCTTGACGGCGTCGAACCGGCCGTCCCACAGCAGCCGGTCGAGCCGCGCCACGTGATCCTGCTCGCGGAGCACGCCGCCGTGGCGCGCCAGGAAGGTGCGCTCCTCCCGCAGTCCGAAACTGCCCTCGATCCAGGCTTTGCGGAAAAGGGCATCGGCCTGATCCCGCTTTCCGGCGCGGGCCAGGGCCTCGCCGTAGCGGGTCAACCCGGCGGACGTCACCGGCTCGTGGGCGGCGAACCAATCCAGGATCTCCTGATCCGGCGTCGAGTCGGTCATGGCGCCTTCGGCCAGTTCGCGGAACGACCGCGACTCGGGCCAGTCCGGATTGTCGGCGATGAAGCGCGCCCGTTCCTCGAAGGTCGCGGGCGAGCCCGGATCGGACATCTCGAACCAGGAGATCGCCTTGGCCAGCGTGGGATCCTTGGCCCGGGCCGCGCGGCTTCGCGCGAACGCCCATTTGCCCTGCTTCACGGCGGCGAAGGCCTCGCGGTAGATGCCTTCGTCGGCCTTGGACAGGGGGGCGGCCTCGGCCCGTCCCGCCGCGACCAAGACCAGCGCCGTGACAAGCGCGGCCACAAGCGCCGCGATGCGCGAAGCTCGGGGCTGCGTAACAGCGGTCGTGGATGAACCCAATGCGTCCCCCGTTGGGCGGCCGTGCGTTCGTCTGCGATGGTGCGGAGATGTCCGTTAACACATTCTAAGCGCCGCCCGCCATCCTGGCCACAAGCGAACGCGTTTCCGGGGGCCGTGCCCCGCGCCGGCCGCGGGGCGCCGGTCCGGCCCCACGTTCTTGTGGCAATCCACGGCGGCGGCTATGGTGCGCGGGAATTTCGCGCCGCCCTGCTGGAGCCGTTCATGTTCAAGGGTTCGTTCACCGCCCTCATCACCCCTTTCCGCAACGAAACGGTGGACGAAGAGGCGTTCCGGTCGCTGGTCGAGTGGCAGATCGGGCAGGGGAGTCACGGCCTGGTCCCCTGCGGCACCACCGGCGAATCGCCGACTCTCTCCCACGAAGAACACAACCGCGTCGTCACCTTGTGCGTCGCGGCGGCCAAGGGGCGCGTGCCGGTGATCGCCGGGACCGGGTCCAACTCCACCGACGAGGCGATCATGCTCACCCGCCACGCCAAGGACGTGGGCGCGGCCGCGGCCCTGGTCGTGACGCCCTATTACAACAAGCCGACGCAAGAGGGCCTGTACCGGCACTTCAAGGCCATCCACGACGCCGTGGACCTGCCCATCGTCATCTACAACATCCCGGGACGCTGCGTGATCGACATGTCGGTCGCGACCATGGCCCGTCTGGCGGAGCTTCCCAACATCGTCGGGGTGAAGGACGCCACCGCCGATCTCGCCCGCCCGCTGCGCACCAGGCTCGCGATCGGCGCCGATTTCTGCCAGCTCTCGGGCGAGGACGCCACCGTGGTGCCGTTCCTGGCCCAGGGCGGCGTGGGATGCATCTCGGTGACGGCCAATATCGCGCCCAAGATGTGCGCCGATCTGCACAACGCCTGGCAGGCCGGCGACATGGCCCGGGTGAGGGAGCTGAACGAGCGCCTGCTCCCCGTCCATGACGCCATGTTCGTCGAGACCAACCCCGGTCCGGTCAAGTACGCGGCCAGCCTGCTGGGTCTGTGCACGGGCGAGGTGCGGCTGCCGCTGTGCGAGGTGTCGGAGGCGACCAAGTCGCGGGTCAAGGCGGCGTTGGCCGGCGCCGGCCTCCTGGCCTAGGCCGGACGCGGCCGGCGTGGCCTCCAAGAAAGACTCCAAGAGCCCGCGGCGCGTGGTCGCCCAGAACCGGCGGGCCCGTTACGATTTCGCCATCGAGGAGACACTGGAGGCGGGCGTCGTGCTGACCGGCACGGAAGTGAAGTCGCTGCGGCTGGGGCGCGCGAGTATTGGCGAATCCTATGCGGCGGATCAGGGCGGCGAGATCTACCTCATCAACGCGAACATCCCGGAATATCCGCCTGCCGGCCGTTTCAACCACGAGCCCAAGAGGCCGCGCAAGCTGCTGCTGCACCGCCGCCAGATGGGAAAACTGATCAGCGCCGTCCGGCGGGAAGGCTACACGCTGGTGCCCCTGTCGCTTTATTTCGATCCGCGGGGACGGGCCAAGGTCGAGCTGGGCGTTGCCCGCGGCAAGAAGAAGCACGACAAGCGCGCGGCCGAGAAGGAGCGCGAATGGCAGCGGCAGAAATCCCGGCTGCGGCGCGAATGAACGACGGTAGAAGCCGCGACCCGACGCGCGGGACAGGGGTTCAACGGCGCCGGTGGGGCGTGTTAAACTGTTAAAGGGCAAGCGGAGGTTGCCACACTATGCCGCTTCCGAATCCGGTTATCGTCATTCCCGGCATTACGGCAATTTATCTCCGTGATGAATACACGCTTCCGCCCGATGTCATTTGGTCGGTCCTGACCAAAGAGTTCGAACGCGCCGCCCTGCATCCGGATAACACGCGGTACGAAGCGCAGGAGCCCGCGCGCGTTGCGCCCGGCCAACTGTACGAAATCGCGTACCGGGAGCTCATCGAGGAGCTGCGCCATAACCTGTGCGAACGGGTCGACGAGCCGGTCCCGGTTTTTCCTTTCGGCTACGACTGGCGTCAACCGCTGGCGTCCGTCGAGCAACAGCTGGCGGTCTTTATCGACGAGGTGATAGCGCGAACGGCTCTCCTTCGGCATTACGATCGCGACGGTTACGCAACTGAGCCCAAGGTCAATCTCGTCGGCCACTCCATGGGCGGGCTCGTGATAGCCGGCTATCTCGAACGCACGGGCCGAAACGCGAAGGTGGCCAAGGTGGCCACGCTGGCGACCCCTTTCCGGGGCTCGTTCGAAGCGGTCATCAAAGTCACCACCGGCACCGGCAATCTCGGCACGGAGGCGCC
>JBAVNO010000192.1:0-1565 GCA_049691095.1 Alphaproteobacteria bacterium
GCGTCGGATTCGTGAATGTGCGCAACAGCCCGCCCGTCAACGCGTCAAACAGGTATGCGGCGCCGGAGTTGGTCGTGCCTGCATCGTCGGCCTGCGCGCCGATGAGCGCGAGGTTTCCCGACAGCGATACGCTTAGACCGAAGGCGTCGCTGGGGGCCGACGTCGGGAGGCCCGCGGGATTTGGATTGGCGAAGGTCTGCAGCAACGCGCCGGTCGCGGCGTTGAAGAGATAGGCTCGGCCACTGTCGGTGCCCGTCGTGTCGTCGAGTTGCGCGCCGACGAGCGCCTTTCCACCGGATAGCGAAACCGATACGCCGAACAGATCGTTCGCGTCCGGGCTCGGATTGGGGATGCTGCTCTGCAGAGTGACCGGCTCGGCGATCGCGCCGGATCCGATCGAGCACGCGCAAGCGACTATGGCGAGAACGGCAACGCGTGACACCATGAGCGGCCTCCGCGCCCTTCCCGGCGGACGATTCGGAGCCAACGCTCCGACCGGCATCCCCCGGATGACCGGATTGGGCTCCCGGTCACGAGCTTAGAAGCAATATCCATGCCCAATTTTCCGGTCATTGAATATCAATCGCATAGCCTGGAATTGCCGCCGCTGCTGCCCAGGTTGTAAAGATTTCCGACAGTTTCGGGCGATTTCCACGACGAGCGGCGCCGAGGTGATCGGCGTGTCGCGGGATTCGCTCGCGAGCCCCGTCACCATGCGCGGGAAGCTATGCGAGACCTACGGCGTGTGGGTGGAGGAGAGCCTGTACGGACGCAAGTCCATGGGCATCGAGCGCGCGACCTTCCTCATCGACGCGAAGGGCAGGCTCCGCCACATCCGGCGCAAGGTGAAGGTGAAAGGCCACGTCGACGAGGTGCTGGAGGCGGCGAAGGGGTAACGGGGCGCGGTGTTCGGCTGGCGGCGAACTATTTTTTCTTTCGACGGATGTGTGCTTTTGGCCAACAGGAGATATTGCTAGTCACTGAGCGCCTTGTTGTGCCGCTCCTTCCCGGAACTCGCATTGACGCGCAACAAAAACATTCAATTTATATGTCCAAACATAAGATCACGTACCATCGCCATCACCGAATGCAGGATGCCCGACTATGCTTGACCGTGGTGCCTCAAGGAACCTCAGTATGGCCGTCTCAGCGAAATCTGACAGAAGGCCGCGCTGGATGACCTCGTGAGAAAATACGTTGAACAATGCACGGTAGCTGGGCCCAAGGCCTTCATGCACAAGTCCGGATCGGATTTCGTAGATTTGTTCAAGAAATTTCCGTCGCAGAGCACGTGCTGTGCGAGTACCTCGCTTGATACCGAAGGCCTGCTCGAAATTTTTATGCGCTACGATCGCATCCAAACCGTTCGGCATTAACTCATCGAAAAACTCCTTGAATCGCTTGACCAGTTTCTCTCTCCCCCACGGCGCAAACGGGGCCGCAAGCGCCTCAGATGCCACCACGTATAGGATGGCTGCTACAGAATCCAGTTGTTGGCTCACAGCCGTACTAAAAGTTAGAAAAAAAGCGCGCGCCCGCTGATGTGATTCGATTCCGCCCAGTGC
>JBAVNO010000193.1:0-7087 GCA_049691095.1 Alphaproteobacteria bacterium
CCAGTAGGGCGTGCCGAGGATGGCGGCGGCAAGGAGCGCGGCGCCAAACGCCAACATGGTCCGGCGCACCAGGAACGGACGGGGGCGTCTTCTTGCCCCGCCTTGCGGGCGCGGCGGGCGCGGCGCAGCGGTGCGGCGACCCGAGCGGCCTTTGATGCGGCTGCCGATGCGCTCTAGGAATCGCATCGCGCGTTCTCCACCATCCAGACCACGAGATCGCGAAAAGGAATGTTCGCCTCGGCCGCGATCTCGGGGACGAGCGAGCGGGGTGTCATGCCCGGCTGGGTGTTGATCTCGAGCAGGTAGAGCCGGCCCCAGGCTTCGGAATCCGGCGCGACGCCGGTGTCGTCGTAGCGGAAGTCGGCGCGGCTGACGCCGCGGCAGCCCAGCGCCCGGTGGGCGAGAAGCGCGAGCCTCAGCGCCTCCTCGTAGGCCGGGGGCGGCAACGGCGCGGGCACGATGTGGGCGGCGGCGCGCGATTGGTCGGTCGAATACTTGGCCTCGTAATCGTAGAAGCCCTGGTGCGGGCGGATCTCGAGCGCGCCCAGCGCACGCTCGCCCATGACGGCCACCGTGATCTCGCGCCCCGGGATGTAATGCTCCACCAGCACGTCTTCGCCGTAGGGCCACGACGCGTGTTCGAAGGGGCGGCTTTCATCCTTCTCGGTCACGATCCGCACCCCCAGGCTCGAGCCCTCGTTGAGCGGCTTCACCACATAGGGGCGGGCCATGGGGTCGCCCGCCAGCATCGCGGCGCGCGGCACCACGATTCCGTCCGGGCAGGAGATTCCGGCGCGCTCGAAGATCGTCTTGGCCATCGGCTTGTTCATGGCCAGCGCGGAGGCGAGAACGCCCGAATGGGTGTAGGGGATGTTGAGAAGCTCGAGCAGCCCCTGGACGCAGCCGTCCTCCCCGAAGCGGCCATGCAGCGCGTTGAACACCACATCGGGCCGGGGCAGGAGCCTGGGCAGCAGGCCGCCGATGTCGCGGCCCATGTCGATGGTGGTGACGCGAAAGCCCGCGGACTTCAGCGCGTCGCTCACGGCCGCGCCGCTGACGAGCGAGATTTCCCGCTCGCCCGACCAGCCGCCCATCAGCACCGCGACATGCTTGGTCATGCGCCGCCTTCCTCGACCGCCTTGGGGCCGGCCGCCAGGGGCTGGCCCACGCGGCGGATTTCCCATTCCAGGGCGACGCCGGAATCTTCGAACACGCGGCGGCGCACTTCCTCGCCCAGCGCCTCGAGATCGGCGGCGGTGGCGTCGCCGGTGTTGATGAGGAAGTTGCAGTGCTGCTCCGAGACTATGGCCCCGCCGCGCCGAAGGCCGCGGCACCCGGCCTTGTCGATCAGCATCCAGGCGGATTGGCCGGGCGGGTTCTTGAAGGTGCTTCCGCCCGTGCGGGTCCGGACCGGCTGGCTTTTCTCGCGCGCGGACTGAATCTCCTCGATGCGGCGCGCGATTTGCGCACGCTCGCCGCGCACGCCCGCGAGCAGCGCCCGGGTGAAGATCCAATCCTCGGGCGCGGCCGAGCTGCGATAGGCGAAGCCGAGCGCATCCTCGTCAACCTTGTGAATGCAGCCCGCCCCATCGACCGCCTCGGCCCAAACCGTCACGTCCAGCATCTCGCAGCTATAGGCGCCGGCGTTCATGCGCAGCGCGCCGCCCAGCGTGCCGGGAATGCCGGCCAGGAATTCGAGCCCCATGATCTCGGCCTCGGCCGCGGCGCGGGCGACGTTGATGTCGAGCGCCGCGCCGCCGGCGAGGATCTCCGTGCCCTGGGCCTCGATTTCGGCGAAGGACCGGCCCAGACGTATGACGATCCCCGGAATGCCGCCGTCGCGGACCAGCAGGTTCGAGCCCACGCCGATCACGGTCACGGGCACGCCCTCGGGCTTGGCGGCGAGGAGCGAGGCGAGGTCGTCGCGGTCGGCAGGACGGAACATCACCTCCGCCGGTCCGCCGACGCCAAACCAGGTGATGCCCGCGAGCGGCGCATCGGCCGTCAGGCGCCCGCGCACCGGCGGCAGGCGCTCGATCAGGAGAACGGAGGTGCGGCTGGCGGCCATCATGGCGCGCTCCCGGTGCGCGTGGCGGAAGCCGACAGCACGCGATCGAGTTCCTCGGGCAGGGCATAGGCCCAGTTGGTGATGCTTCCCGCGCCGAGGCAGATCACCATGTCGCCCGGCTTGGCCAGCGCCGCCACGACCCGCGCCAGGTCGCTCGGCGATTCGAGCGCCGTCACGTCGCGGTGGCCGTGCGCCCTCAGCCCCTCGACCAGCGCGTCGCGGTCGACGCCCGGAATCGGCGCCTCGCCCGCGGCATAGACGTCGGCGACGACGACCATGTCGGCGTCGTTGAAGCAGCTGCAGAATCCTTCGAACAGGTCCTTGAGGCGCGTGTAGCGGTGCGGCTGCACCACGGCGACGATGTGTCCTTTCGAGATCGCCCGCGCGCCCTTGAGCACGGCCGCGATCTCGACCGGGTGATGACCGTAATCGTCGATCACGGTGATGCCGTGGGCCTCGCCCGTCTTTGTGAAGCGCCGCTTGACGCCGCCGAACGAGGCCAGCGCCCGCCTGGTCATGGCGTCGGGCAGTCCCATCTCGTTGGCGACCGCGAGGGCGGCCAGGGCATTCTGGACGTTGTGCGCGCCCACCATCGGCAGGCGGATGGCGCGAATGGTCCGCGTGCCGCCCTCGGCGCGCTCGGTGATCACGGCATCGAAGGTGGCGCCATCGGCGGCCAGCACCAGGTTGACGGCGCGAACGTCCGCCTGCGGGCTCAGCCCATAGGTGACCACCTTGCGGTCGGACACGCGCGGGATCAATGCCTGCACCTCGGGATGGTCGAGGCACAGCGCCGCGAAACCGTAGAACGGGATGTTCTCGACGAAGGCGACGAAGGCGCGCTTCAGCGATTCGAAATCGCCGAAATGGTCCAGATGCTCGGGGTCGATGTTGGTCACGACCGCGATGGTCGCGGGCAGCTTGACGAAGGTGCCGTCGGATTCGTCGGCCTCGACCACCATCCAGTCGCCGGCGCCCAGCCGCGCATTGGTGCCGTAGGCGTTGATGATGCCGCCGTTGATGACGGTGGGGTCCAGCCCGGCGGCGTCCAGCACCGCCGCGATCATCGAGGTGGTGGTCGTCTTGCCGTGGGTGCCGCCGATCGCGATCGACCATTTGAGCCGCATCAGCTCGGCCAGCATCTCGGCCCGCCGAACCACCGGGATGAGCCGGGTGCGGGCGGCCACGACCTCGGGGTTGTCCTGCTTGACCGCCGACGACACGACCACCACCTGGGCCTCGCCCACATGGTCGGCCGAATGGCCGATGGCGACCGGGATGCCGAGATCGCGCAGACGGTGCACGTTGGCGTTTTCCGCCATGTCGCTGCCCTGCACCTTGTAGCCGAGGTTATGGAGGATCTCGGCGATGCCGCTCATGCCGATGCCGCCGATGCCGACGAAATGCAGGGTGCCGATGGACAAAGGAAGCGTTCTCATGCGGCGGCCTCCCGGGTGGGCCGGTTGCCGCCCTTGCGGGCGACCTCGGCCACGGTTTCGGCCAGGCGCTCGGCCGCCTCGGGGATGCCGAAGGCGCGCGACTTGGCCGCGCCCCCGACGAGACGTCCGGGTTGGGTGAGGAAATCGGTCAGACGCTGAGCCAGGACCGCCGCCGTGAGCTCCTTCTGCGGGATCAGCACCGCGCCGCCGGCCTTCGCCAGCGCCATGGCGTTGGCGGTCTGGTGGTCGTCGGTGGCCTGAGGGAAGGGGACCAGGATCGCGGGCCGGCCGGCGGCCGAAAGCTCGGCGACGGTCGAAGCCCCGGCGCGGCAGATCACGAGCTGCGCCACCCGCAGCCGATCCGACATGTCATGGAGGAACGGCGCCAGCTCGGCGCGCACGTCGGCGGCCGCGAAGGCTTGCTTGGCCCGCTCCAGATCCTCGGCGCGGCATTGCTGGACGATGGAAATCCGGGCGCGATGTTCGGGGGGCAGCAGCGCCACCGCCTGGGGCACCACCTGGCCGAAGACGGCGGCGCCCTGGCTGCCGCCCGTGACCAGGACATGGAGCGGCCCGTCGGGCTGGGGCATGGGGTAGGGCTCGCGCGAGAGGGCCGCGATGGCGGGGCGGACGGGGTTTCCGGTCCGGACCAGGCGCACCCGTCCCGACTCCACGCCCTCGACGTATTCGAACGAGGTCGCGATCAGGTCGACCCGGTGCGCGAGCAGCCGGTTGGCGCGGCCCAGCACCGCGTTCTGCTCGTGCAATACGGTGGCGAGACCGGCGCGCGTGGCGGCGAGCATGGTCGGCACCGAGGCGTAGCCGCCGAAGCCCACCACCACCGCGGGGTCGAGCTCGCGCAGCAGCCGCCCGGCCTCGAAGGTGCCCCGGGCGAGCGCCGCCAGCCCCTTGATCTTCGCCAGCACCGAACCGGACACGTGGCCCGCGGAGATTCGCAAGGTGCGCACACCCGACGCTTCGCCGAAGGATGCGCCGCGCCGGTCCGTGATGAGGGCCAGCGCGAATCCGCGCCGGTTCAGCTCGCCGGCCAACGCCTCGGCCGGGAACATGTGCCCGCCGGTGCCGCCGGCCGCGAGCACGATATTGGTGTGGCGCGGGGTCATGGCGTTGCCCCCATGCCGAAGCGCCGCCTCGTCAACGCCAGCACCATGCCGAGCCCGAGCGACAGCGCCAGGAGCGACGATCCGCCGTAGGAGATGAACGGCAGCGTCATGCCCTTGGTCGGGATGAGATCGAGGCTCGAACCCATGTTGATGAGGGCCTGGAGCCCGAACTGCGCCAGCAGGCCCGAGGCCGCGAGCAGGACGTAGAGGTCGTCTTCCTGCAGCAGCCGCGAGAAGCCGCGCACGACGATGAAGGCGAACAGGCACACGATGACGAGACAGGCGATCAGGCCCATCTCCTCGCCCGCCACCGCCAGAACGAAATCGGCGTGGGCGTCGGGCAGGACCTGTTTCACCGTCCCCTCGCCGGGCCCGCGCCCGAACAGGCCGCCGTTCATGAACGCATCGAGCGAGGTGGTGACCTGATAGCGGTCGCCCGAATCGGGGTCGAGGAAGCGGTCGACCCGGCTGGTGACGTGGGGGAAGACGAAATAGGCCGCCGTCATGCCGGCCACGCCCACGCTGCTCAGCGCCGCGACCAGCCGGAGCGGCACGCCGGCCACGAAAACCTGGCCGAACCACACCGTGGCGACCACGACCGCCATGCCGAGATCGGGCTGGAGCGCCAGAAGCCCGACCACGAGCACGAACAGCGACGCGGCCAAGGGGCTCACCGGCGAGCCGCCCTCGAGCCTGCGGCGCGCCAGCAACCACGCGGACACCACGATGAAGGCCGGCTTCACGAATTCGGAAGGCTGGAGCGAGAAGGAGGCAAGGGTGATCCAGCGCCGCGCGCCCTTGACCTCGGCGCCGGTGACGAGCGTGGCGGCGACGCCGACGATGCCGACCAGGAACACGATCCACGCCAGCCGCCGCACCCAGCGCGGAGAGAGCAGAGAGACGCCGATCATCACCAGCACCGCGGCCGGCAGCACCGTGAGCTGGCGCCGCGCGAAATAGAACGGCTCGAGCCCCAGCCGGTCGGCGACCGGCGGGCTCGCGGCCAGCGCCAGCACGGCGCCGAACCCGATCAGGATCGCAAGCGCCCACAGGACCCAGTGGTCCACGGTCCACCACCAGCGGCCCAGCACGCTCGAATCGGTGCGCGGGACGCCGATCATCGCACACCTCCGCAGCACGCCGCCGGAGGCGACCCCGGCCCCGCGCCGCCGGGGGAGCCGGAAGCGGCCTCGTCCTTGAGGGCGTCCACCAGCCGCCGGAAACCCTCGCCGCGGGCCTCGAAATTCTCCCATTGGTCGAACGACGCGCAGGCCGGCGACAGCAGAACGACGGCGCCCGGTCTGCCGTCGTCGCGGGCCTTGGCTGCGGCGAGCCGCACGGCGCTCGCCAGATGGCCGCAGCGCGTATAGGGCACGCGCCCCTCGAGCGTGGCCGCGAATTCGTCCTCCGCCTCGCCCATCAGGAACGCGTGGACGATGCGCGGAAACCAGGCCTCGAGCGCGGCAATGCCGCCTTCCTTCGGCCGCCCGCCCGCGATCCAGTAGACGGTGTCGTAGCAGGCCAGCGCCCGGGCCACGGCATCGGCGTTGGTCGCCTTGCTGTCGTTGACGAAGCGCACGCCGTCCACGGTCGCCACCAGCTCCTGGCGATGAGGCAAGCCGGGGAAGGACTGGATGCCGGCGGAAATGGCCCACGGCGCCAAACCGACGGCGCGGCAGGCGGCGAACGCGGCGGCGCAATTCTGCCAGTTGTGGACGCCGGGAAGACGCGCCACCGTCTTCAGGTCCATCACGCGGTCGGACGTGCCCGCCGTGCCGTCGACGAGGATCCCGTCCTCGACAAAGACGCCGCCCGCGACCGTCCGCACGCCGGAGATGGGAACGACGCGTTGCGCATCCGCCGCCTCGAGCTCCTCATAGAGCCGGACGCAATACGCATCATCGACGCCGACGACGGCTGTCTGATCGGAGTCCTGATTTCGGAAAATACGCCGCTTGGCGGCGATGTAGCCGTCCATTCCGCCGTGGCGGTAGAGATGATCGGCGCTCAGATTCAAGAGCACTGCGGCATCGAACGAGACGGTCTCCGACAAATCGAGCTGAAACGACGACACCTCTAACACGTAGATTCCATCCGAATCCAGCGGCGCGAGCGCGAGCGCCGGCGTGCCGAGATTGCCGCCGGTCTCGGTCTTGAGGCCCGCGGCGGCGAGGACGTGGCCGATGAGGGCCGTGGTCGTGGACTTGCCGTTGGTGCCGGTGACGCCGACGTACCGTGCGCCGGGGGCGGCGCGCGCCAGCAGCTCGATGTCGCCGATCACCTCGACTCCCGCCTGCCGCGCCTTCGCCACCACCGGGTGGGGCGCGGGATGGTGGAGCGGGATGCCGGGGCTGAGCACCAGCGCCGCCGCGCCCGAAAAACCGCGCGCCGCGAGATCGCAGACGGGGACGCCCTGGCGCGCGGCCTTGCTCCGCGCCGGTTCGCTGTCGTCCCAC